>CAYMWT010000085.1:0-8596 GCA_964394055.1 uncultured Oscillospiraceae bacterium | reverse complement strand
TCCCATTTTTCACACTGCACGATTGGGGCAAAAGATCCACTGTTCAGCCGCAGACGATTTATTCAGAGATTCCTTAGGTCATTTTTAGGAGGAATTCCATGAAAACCCTGCTGCATATCTGCTGCGCCCCCTGTGCCAATCGACCCATCGACATTCTGCGAACCGATGGCATTGAGGTCACCGGCTTCTGGTATAACCCCAACATTCACCCCGTTACCGAGTACCGGGCCCGCCGGAACTGTCTGGAAGGCTACGCGAAAGAAATTGAGCTGCCCCTGATCATGAAAAACGACTACGCTCTTCGGCCCTTCGTCCGGGCGGTGGCCGACGACATCGGCGGTCGATGCGTCAAGTGCTATGAAATGCGCCTCTATGAAACCGCCCGTCAGGCGGCAGAGGGCGGCTTTGACAGCTTCACCTCCTCCCTGTTCATCAGTCCCTATCAGAAGCATGAGCTGATGCGGGAGGTTGCGGAGCGGGCCGCCGCGGAATACGGCGTCCAATTCCTGTACCGGGATTTCCGGCCCTATTTTAAAGAGGGACAGGCCTTTGCCCGGGAGCATGGCTTCTACATGCAGAAATACTGTGGCTGCATTTTTTCCGAGGAAGAGCGGTACATGAAGCCTAAAAAGCTGATTCCGTGAAGAAAGGTTTTGTTCTCTCAGTCACGGCCAAATGGCCGTGACTGCTCCCCCAGAGGGGGAGCCAAGTGCCTAGCTCTATGTTTTTATCTCTCTATAAATCTTTTGGAAACCCACTTGCCTCTCCCTTTGGGAGAGGTGCCCCAGTGCGCACACTGGGGCGGAGAGGGCACATTGCGTGCTTTGACTTTGGTGTAATTTTTGGAGGATCTATGACAAATTTTGAATTTTCCGTCCCCTGTCTGTTTGGTCTGGAAGGCATTGCGGGAGACGAGCTGCGCCGGCTCAATATGGATAACGTTCGGGTGGAGAATGGCCGGGTGCTGTTTTCCGGGGACGGACGGGCCATGGCCAAGGCCAATGTGTGCCTGCGCACCGGTGAGCGGGTACTGATTGTCCTGGCGGATTTTCCGGCGAAGACCTTTGATGAGCTGTTCCAGGGGGTCTACCACTGCAATCTGGAGGACTATATTCCTAAGGACGGCGCCTTCCCTGTGAAGGGCCACTGCTTAAACAGCACCCTGATGAGCGTACCCGACTGCCAGGCCATTATCAAAAAAGCTGCCTCCAGGCGACTGGGTGAAAAATACGGAGTGTCCTGGCTGCCGGAGACCGGGGCCAAATACCAGCTGCAATTTTCCATTATGAATGACCGGGTTCAGCTATTCCTGGACACCTCCGGGCCGGGGCTTCACAAGCGGGGCTACCGGGCCAACGCCAACGAGGCCCCTCTCCGGGAGACCCTGGCCGCCGCCATGGTGATGCTCACCCGGTATCGGGGACGGGAATTTGTATGGGATCCCTTCTGCGGCTCCGGCACCATTCCCATTGAGGCGGCTCTCATTGCCCGGAACAAGGCTCCCGGCATGTACCGCCGGTTCAACGGAGAGTCCTTCCCCTGGGTACCCGCCTCCGTGTGGGGCGACGTCCGGGCAGAGGCCAAGGACAAGGAATTCCAGGGCAATTACCGGATTCTGGGCTGTGACAACGACCCCAAGTGCGTATCTCTGGCCATGGCCAACGCCCGGAAGGCCGGTGTGGAAAATGTGGCGAAATTCCAGGACGGAGACGCCACCAAAATGAGCCTGCCCTCGGATTCCGGTATTCTCATTTGCAACCCGCCCTACGGTCAGCGGATGCTGGAGCAGAAAAGCGCCCAGCAGCTCTACGCCGCTCTGGGACGGCACCTGCGATATGCCGACGGCTGGAAGAAGTATATCATCACCTCCGAACCGGAGTTTGAGCATTACTTCGGGAAGCGCTGCGACAAAAAACGGAAGCTCTACAACGGCATGATCCAGTGCAACTACTATATGTACACCGGAGATCACAGAAAAGATAAGAAATAAACATATAAAAATTGGGAGCGTTGAGATTATGAAGCACCTGTTCATTATCAATCCCGCGGCAGGCAGCCGTGACCGCACCCCCATTTACACCTCTGAAATTGAAAAAATCTGCAAACCACGGAACCTGGACTATCGCATTGCGGTATCCCAGTGTCCCGGTGACTGCTGTCGCCTTGCCAGAGAGGCCGCCGAAACCGGAGAGGAGGTACGCCTCTACGCCTGCGGCGGAGACGGCACCCTGAACGAGGTAGCCTCCGGCGCGGCAGGGTATCCCAATGCCGCCGTCACTGCCTATCCCGGCGGCAGCGGAAACGACTTTGTGAAGCTGTTCAGCGACCCCAATGCCTTTTTCGACCTGGAGCGGCTGTTGGACGCGGAGGAAGTCACCTTCGACATGATCCGCTGCAACGACAGGCTGTCCCTGAACATCTGCTCTGTGGGGCTGGATGCCCGGATTGGAACGGACGTGGCAAATTACAAGCGGTTTCTCTTTTTGCAGGGCTTCCGGGCTTACCTGGCATCCACTCTGATCAATGTGATCCGGGGCATTTCCGAGCATTATGTGGTGGAAATCAATGGGGAAACCATTGACGCCGAGCAGACCTTCGTCTGCGTCTGCAACGGCCGGTTTTACGGCGGCGGCTTCAACCCCATCCCGGAGGCAGACCCTGCCGATGGGATTCTGGATGTGCTGCTGGTGAAAAAGGTCAGCCGTCTTCAGGTTCCCGCTCTCATTGGCAAATACAAAAACGGACGCTTCCGGGAGCTTCCGGAGCTGATTCGGTATTTCCAAACGGACAGGCTCACCGTTCACTGCGACAAGCCCTCTCCCATTAACCTGGATGGAGAGCTGCTCACCGCCCAGACCGTGGAGCTCTCCGTGGCCAGAGAAAAGCTTCACTTCTTCTATCCAAAGGGTCTTACCTGGACTGCAAAAGTACCGGATGTGGTAAAATAGCCAAAAAATCTTCCTGTATATACAAAATCAGCCTATTGGTTTTATAGAATGTTTACAATTTCTTTACCTTGATTTTCCTTTACATCCAATGCAATCTCTCATATAATAGCGTCATAAGCCCACTTAACAAGAATCATAAAGGAGAGTCTTCACAATGCTCGTATCTGTTCTGCTGTTTGCCGTTGGACTGGTGCTGCTGATCAAGGGCGGCGACTGGTTCGTTGACGGCGCCACAGGCATAGCCCGCAGGTTCCATTTGCCCGATATCATCGTCGGCGCCACGGTGGTTTCCATTGGCACCACCTTGCCGGAGGTCATGGTCTCCGCCACAGGCGCCATGCTGGGTCAGGGCGCCATGGCCTATGGCAACGCCATTGGCTCCATCATCTGCAATACCGCTCTGATTGCCGCCATCTCCGTTGCCTGCAATCCCGGCCCCGTCAACGTAAAAACCATGAAAATGCCCGTGATTTTCTTCTTCGGTTCCGCGGCTCTGTACTGCTTTGCGGCCTACATACTGGGGGAGTTTCCCCGGTGGATGGGCATTGTGATGCTGCTGATTTTCATTGTTTATCTGGTGATCAACGTCCGTCAGGGTCTTAAAAATCCGGAAGCTGTGGAGAGCGAGGATGGGGAGGAAGGCGGTAAGCCCAAAACCCTTCTTCAGGATCTGTTCTGGCTGGTGGTAGGCGCGGCCCTGATTGCCGTGGGCGCGAATCTGCTGGTGGAGCATGGTACCATCATTGCCCATGGGCTGGGCGTTCCCGAGACCGTGATTGCCCTGACCTTTGTCGCCCTGGGCACTTCTCTTCCGGAGCTGGTCACCACCATAACCTCTCTGCGGAAGGGCCACGCCTCCCTGGGCATTGGCAACGTCATTGGGGCCAACGTATTCAACCTGGTTCTGGTGTCCGGCGTAGCGGTCACCCTGGCTCCCTTTGAGGTGCCTGTGGGAAAGATGCTCCTGGGACACAACGCCTCCCTGATTCTGGATATTCCTCTGATGCTGTGCGTCATGCTTCTGCTGACGGTTCCCGCCCTGACCCGGAAAAAGCTGGAGCGGTGGCAGGGGATCCTTCTGCTGGTCATTTACGCCACCTTCTGCATCTTCCAGTTCTTTGTGTAATTCTTACATTCCGCAGCGTTCGGTCTACCGCCGGACGCTGCTTTTCTCATTTCCGCCGTTCACAAATTGGGGTGCAACTCTTTACAAATTGTTCATGCCAATTTGACTTTTTGCGCTATAATAGGGTTAAATGGAAAAGAAATCAGAAAATGGAGGATCGAATCATGGCTATATCTGTTCTGATCGTAGAGGATGACCGCAACATTGCGGAGCTGCTGCAAATGTATCTGGAAAAAGAGGGCTATGCTGTCACCGTAGCGGGAGACGGCGGCCAGGGACTTGCCAAATTCCGGGCCATCAAGCCGGATCTGGTGCTGCTGGATGTGATGATGCCGGTGATGGACGGCTGGTCCGTGTGTAAGGCCATCCGTGCCGAAGCCCAGACCCCTGTCATCATGCTCACCGCCAAGGGAGAGACCGACGACAAGGTCACGGGCCTGAAAACCGGCGCCGACGATTACATCACAAAGCCCTTCGAAATGAAGGAGGTTCTGGCCCGGATTGAGGCGGTTCTCCGCCGCAGCACCGGTGTAGCCGCGGAGAAGAAGGCCCGCCGTCTGGTCTTTGACAAGCTGGTCATCGACATGGACGCCTTCGAGCTGACGGTAAACGGCAAGAAGGTGGATACGCCTCCCAAGGAAATGGAGCTTCTTTACTATCTGGCCTCCTCTCCCAACCGGGTATACACCCGGAACCAGCTGCTGGACGAGGTATGGGGCTTTGATTACTTCGGAGATTCCCGGACGGTGGACGTTCATGTGAAGCGTCTCCGGGAGAAGCTGGAAGGGGTCAGCGAAAGCTGGAGCCTGAAGACGGTCTGGGGTGTCGGCTATAAATTTGAGGTTCTGTAAGCTATGAAAACCTCATTCGGCCGCAACTTCTCCATGGCGGCAACCATATTGCTGCTGGCGCTGACCATATTGGGCGCCGCCTTTCAGATTCAGGTCACAGATTACCTGGAGGGAAACTCCGTTTCCAAGCTGAAGGAAGATGCCGAAGTCATTGCGGATCTCGCCGCCTCCTATACCGTAGAGGGAAATCTGACCTGCCGGGAGTTCCGGCTGAATCTGGATGTGGTCTCCCAGGTCACCCATACGGACGCGGTGATCTGTGACCGGGAGGGCTATGTGATTCTCTGCTCCCATGGCCGCAGCACCTGCGACCACCAGGGCCTGCAGCTGAACACAGACTATCTGGACAAGGTGATTCTCAACGGCAGCGACTCCACCACCGGTATTCTGCAAGGACTGTATGATGAGCAGCGCTATGTGGTATCCGTTCCCATTCTTGTGGACAACGAAGCCACGGGAATCGTGATGATCTCCTGTCCCACCACTACCACCACCGCTGTCCAGAATAAGATCTCCAACATCTTCCTCACCGCCGCGCTGTTTGTGGTGGTGGTCTCCGTGCTGGCTGTCACTGCCTTTGCCCGGCGGGAGAGCCGTCCCCTTCGGGAGCTGGCGGATGTTGCCACTGCCTTTGGCCATGGGGATCTGGAAGCCCGGGTCAAGCTGGAGGATTCCTATTCCGAGGAAATGGAGGAGCTGGCCCTGGCCTTTAACAACATGGCCTCCTCCCTGCAAAAAAGCGAGTATCAGCGTCAGGAATTTGTTGCCAACGTATCCCATGAGCTGAAAACCCCCATGACCACCATCTCCGGCTATGTGGACGGCATTCTGGACGGCACCATTCCGCCTCAGAAGCAGGAGCACTATCTGCACATCGTCTCCGACGAGACCAAGCGGCTCAGTCGTCTGGTGCGCAGTATGCTGGACATTTCCCAGCTGCAAAAGGAAAAGGGCATTCCTGAGGAAAAGAAGCTCCACTTTGATCTGGAGGAGGCCCTGGGTCAGGTGCTGATCACCTTTGAAAAGAAAATCACGGACAAGGGTCTGAATGTGGATGTAAACATGCCGGAGCATCCGGTATACACCATGGCCAATCAGGACTACATCACCCAGGTGATCTACAACCTGCTGGACAACGCCGTGAAATTCTGTCCCCAGGGCGGAACCATCGGCATGAGCATCCGGGAGGGCGGCAGCAAGGCCTATGTCTCTGTCAGCAATGAGGGAGACACCATTCCCCCGGAGGAACTGCCTCTGGTCTTTGACCGGTTCCACAAGCTGGATAAATCCCGCTCCCAGAACCGGGACGGCTGGGGTCTGGGTCTATATATTGTGAAAACCATCGTATGCAGCCACGGAGAGGATATCTCCGTCAGCAGCAAGGATGGAAAGACCACCTTCACCTTTACCATGCCTCTTGTCAATTGATCATGGAGGATCTGCCTATGGACGAACGCAAAAACCATCACCATACCGCCTGGGACGACAGCGTCTATGGTACCGGCCCTACCCAGCCTCCCAAGGATAAGGGCGGCATGTACGCGGTGCTGCTGATCCTGATTATCTTTCTTTGCGGGATCATTACCCTGCTGGGTATTCTCAATATCAAGCTGTTTCAAAAGATCAAGCTTCAGGAAAAGGCGGATTATGCCATTTCCTTCACCGCCGGTCAGACCGAAGCGGAGACGGCTCCCCTTACCTCCGCGGAAACCCTGCCTCCGGCGGAGGAGGCCATTGGCATGGAATTGCAGCCCTCTCCCATCAGCCCGGAGAATACGCCGGATCTGGCCGGACTGTCCCTTCAGGATATCTATACCCGGAACATTGCCTCTGTGGTATCCATCACCAGCACTACCACTACCGGTACCAGTTCCGGAACCGGTGTGGTATTAAGCCAGGACGGCTACCTGATTACCAACGCCCATGTGGTGGAGGATTCCACCTCTGTCTCCGTTCAGCTTACCGACAACCGCGTTCTGAACGCCATGATCATGGGTCAGGACGAGATTTCCGACCTGGCTCTGCTGCGGGTGGAGGCTGACGATCTGGTGCCCGCCCAGTTTGGAGACTCCTCCGCTCTCCGGGTAGGAGATACGGTGGTAGCCATTGGAGATCCTCTGGGTGTGAAATTCCGGGGAACTTATACAAACGGCATTGTCTCCGCCATCAACCGGGATGTGGACGTAAACGGCCACACCATGACTTTGATTCAGACCAACGCCGCCTTGAATACCGGAAATTCCGGCGGGCCGCTGATCAACTGCTATGGTCAGGTGGTGGGCATCAACACCATGAAAATCGGAACCTTTACTAACTCCTCCGGTGTGGAGGGCATCGGCTTTGCCATCCCCAGCACCACCGTCAAGGACATTATGGATCAGCTGATTACCCAGGGCTATGTATCCGGTCGGCCTACCCTGGGCATCACCGGCGAATCCCTTTCCATCTTCTATCAGCACTATTACCGTCTTCCCTCCGGTCTGTATATCACCCATGTGGAACGAGCCAGCGACTCCTATGAAAAGGGTGTCGCCCAGGGCGACATTCTTATCAGCCTGAACGACACCAAAATTACCACCATGAATGAGCTGAAAACCATTCTCAATGGCATGGAGGTGGGAGACAATCTCACCGCCGTGATCTATCGGGGCGGGCAGCAGTACAGCGTGGAACTGACCCTGACAGAAGACACCAACTGATATTCCACAAATGAGCAATCTCATATGATCGAGGTAATTTAACCATGAAGCCCATTTTTCAAAAGGATTTTGAACTGACAGACATTTATGTTGACCGATACGGCAGGCTGAAGCCCTCCGCAATCCTGCTGTTTGCCCAGGAGGTTGCCGGAATGCATTGTACAGAACTGGCTGTAGACAGCGATGTTCTGGAAAAGCAGCATCTTTTCTGGGCTGTCTCCCGGCACAGAGTACAGATCACCCGGCTGCCCCGGATCGGGGAGACCATTCATGTGGAAACCTGGCCCATGCCCACCACCCGGGTGGCCTATCCCAGATCCATGGTGGCCTATGACGCCCAGGGCAATGAATGCTTCCGTTCCGTCACCCTCTGGGTGCTGATGGATCTGGATACCCGGAACATGATTCTTCCCGGGAAAAGTGGCATCATCGTCTCCGGAACTGTCCGGGGCGGAGAGCTTGCCATTCCCGGCGGCCTGATTCCCAGACCTTTGGGCAGCCGCCGCAGCCGTCAGGTCTGCTTCACCGACCTGGATCGGAACGGCCACATGAACAACACCCGATATCTGGACTGGATTGACGATCTGCTTCCCAGCCCCTTCCATGCCGCGAATACGCTGAAGGAATTCACCGTCTGCTATTTAAGTGAGTCCCGGGAGGGTCAGACCCTGAATCTGAGCTGGGATCTGCCCGAGGAGAAAACCCTCCAGGTGGAAGCCACCCGGGAAGGGGAGGAAAAGCAGCATCGGGTATTCTCCGCCCGACTGGTCTTTGAATAAAAGTATTATGTTAATCAAAAAAGTCTCCACAGCCAAGGACGCGGCTGTGGAGACTTTTTCTGTAAAACCCGGAAACCCATGTGAATACAAGGCTTTTTTCACAAAGAGCTGTGGAGAAACCTGTGGAGAATGTGGATAACTCCTGTGGAGAAGCTGTTCCGGATTGTGGAATGTAATTTTATGTAAACTATTC
>CAYMWT010000084.1:4216-8651 GCA_964394055.1 uncultured Oscillospiraceae bacterium | reverse complement strand
CGCTCCTTGGAGCCGGCATTTTCGCCCACCACCACGAAGCTGGTCTTCTTGGAAACGGAACCGGATGCCTTACCACCCAGAAGCTCGATTTTTTCCGTGGCTTCCTCCCGGGTGAACTTGCTCAGCGCCCCGGTTAATACAAAGGTCTTCCCCGCGAACCGGTCGTCTGTCAGCACCCGCTTGCTTTCAAAGTTGACCCCGGCCTGCCGGAGACGCTCCACCATGTGCTTTGACTGCTCCTGCCGGAACCAGCCGTAAATGCTCTCCGCCGTGATTCCGCCCACATCCGGAACCTCTGTCAGCTCCTCCACGGAGGCTGCCATCAGTCCGTCCAGACTGCCAAAGGCGGAAGAGAGCACCTTGCCGGTTTTCGCCCCCACCTGACGGATGCCCAGGGCGTAAATGAGCCTGCTCACATCCTGCTGCTTGCTATTCTCAATGGCGGCCAGCAGCTTTTCCGCGGCCTTGCTGCCGGATTTCCAAAGGCTTTTAATCTCTTCCAGGGTCAGGTAGTAGATATCCGCCGGGGACTTGATCAGCCCTTTTTCAATGAGACTGTCCACAATGGCGCTGCCCAAACCGTCAATATCCATTGCGTCCCGGCTGACAAAGTGGGCAATGTTCCGGCTGAGCTGGGCGGGACACTCCGCACCGGTGCAGCGGATGAAGGCCCCGTCCTCGTCCTGCTCTACCCTGGCCCCGCACACCGGGCAGTTTTCCGGCAGATGATAGGGAATCGTTCCCTCCGGACGCTTGGAAACGTCCACTTCCAGAATTTCCGGGATGATCTCCCCTGCCTTGCGAATCAGAACCGTGTCTCCGATCCGGATATCCCGCTGGGTGATAAAATCCTGATTGTGCAGGGTTGCGTTGGTGACAGTGGTTCCCGCCAGGCGCACCGGGTGCACCACCGCCTTGGGAGTCAGAACCCCGGTTCTGCCCACCTGAACAACGATATCCTCCACGACAGTGGGCTTAATCTCCGGTGGATATTTGTAGGCCGCTGCCCAACGGGGGAATTTGGCAGTGCTGCCCAGAGCTTCCCGCTGGTTTAAGTCCTCCACCTTGATCACGGCGCCGTCAATGTCGCAGATCAGCTTTTCCCGGTTTTCATTGATGGAAATGACTTCTTCATCGATTTCCGCCAACGTGTGGAGCTTCTTATGGGGAATGACCTTGAACTTCAGGTTTTTCAGGAAGTCCAGAGATTCGCTGTGACTGGTAAAGGTGACGCCCTCTGCCAGCTGGACATTGAATACATAGATATCCAGTCCCCGCTTGGCCGCAATTTTGGGATCCAGCTGCCGCAGAGATCCGGCGGCGGCATTCCGGGGATTGGCAAAGAGAGGCTTACCCTCCGCCTCCTGACGGGCGTTCAGCTTCTCAAAGCTCTTCTTGGGCATAAACACCTCACCCCGGACAATCAGCCGGGCAGGAGCGCCCTCCAGCTTCATAGGGATGGCGTGGATGGTCTTCAGGTTTTCCGTCACGTCCTCCCCTACCGTGCCGTCTCCCCGGGTGGCCCCCCGGACGAACTGGCCGTCCACATATTCCAGTGCCACGGAAAGGCCGTCGATCTTCGGCTCCACAGAAAAGGCGGTATCCTTATCCCCTTCCAGGATTTTTCCCAGGAAATCATTCAGTTCTTCCATGCTGAACACATCCTGCAAGCTCATCAGAGGTACCGGATGCTCCACCTTTTCGAACTGGCTGACGGCCTCGCCGCCGACACGCTTTGTAGGGGAATCTTCCGCCGCGTATTCCGGGCGCATTGCTTCCAGGTTTTCCAGCTCCCGGAGGAGCTGGTCATATTCATAGTCCGGCATAGTGGGGTCATCCAAAACATAGTAGCGGTAGCCCGCTTCCTTCAGCAGAGCTGTCAGCTCCTCAATTCTCTCTTTGGGATCCATAGTTTCCTCCGGTTTGTAAAAATGTTGTGGGCACTTCTCCCACGATAACTGTCTCAGCCACCACAACCTCACTGTTGACCGTGAAGCTTTCCGTCTCTCCCAGCACCAGCACTGCCACATCCACATTCACCACCATGACCAGCTTGTGCAGGGTCTGGTTGATGCCAGCCTGGGAGAAGGAGCTGGAAAATATCGCGTCGGAATTGCGGATGGACAGGATATGGACAGGAATGGCCGGGCCCTTGCCGGAAAAAAATTCCGGCAGGAACAGGCTTCCCAGGGGAATACCGATGTCTGAGGCATCCAGGGCTAAGATTTCATCGTTGATAATGTTTAAAATATCCGTTTTCAGCCGGTTTACCTCGCTCATGTTGGTTTTCAGGGCGGTGATCCGGCCATTTAAATCCTTCTCAAAGTAGACGATCCGGTCATAACGGATCTCGCCTTTGGCAATCTGCTTGGCAATGGCGTCGTTGGTCAGGTCGGAGGTGGTATTCTTCACCTGGGTTTCCGCCAGCTCCCGAACCACATTCCGGTA
Source organism: uncultured Oscillospiraceae bacterium (assembly GCA_964394055.1). GTDB lineage: Bacteria > Bacillota > Clostridia > Oscillospirales > Oscillospiraceae > Faecousia. Next base: position 6,203 of record CAYMWT010000084.1, on the reverse strand, counting down.
CCGGCTGCGCAACATCAGGAAGGCAATCCCCAGTGCCACGCATAGGATCAGCAGAAATCGTATGAAATTCCGAAGCCGCCTTGCCATGCACATCCCTCCCGGAACAGGATATGCGCCTTTTCCGGAAGCATTACAGCTTTTTCATATGAGCAGATGCGGTTTTTGCCATCAGCTTTTTTGTGCCGATATCGTCAAAGGCGATTTCCAGCAGGGCGTCTCCACCCATTTTCATGACGGACAGCACCATACCCTTTCCGAAGGCGGCGTGCATTACCATGTCGCCCTGATTCAGTTCCAGGTAAGGCTTCCCATCTCCGGCGGGCGGTGTTACGGCAGTGCGCAGAGGATGCCTGGATGCCTGGGAACCGTAAGTACCATAGCCGCTGCGGCTGTGGGCCTCGGCCATTCGCTCCTGGGTTCTCTGGAAGCCCCCTCGTTTCACAACGCAGTCCTCGGGAATCTCCTTCAGGAACCGGGAGGGCATAGAGGCGGAGGTTCGGCCGTAGATCATACGCTGACGGGCATGGGAAATGGTCAGGCTCTCCTTGGCTCTGGTAATGGCCACATAGCAAAGCCGCCGTTCCTCTTCCATTTCCTCACCGTCTCCGATGGCCCGCATTCCCGGGAACAGCCCTTCCTCAAAGCCAACCAGGAACACATGGGGGAATTCCAGGCCCTTGGCGGAGTGCATGGTCATCATCACCACAGCGTCCTCGCTGGCATTATACTGCTCCAGATCCGTATACAGGGCAATCTCTTCCAGGAAGCCCGCCAGCGTTGGTGCTTCGGAATTGGTCACATAGGACTGGATGCTGGATTTTAATTCCCGGACGTTTTCCAGCTTGGTTTTGCTTTCTTCGGTGTCCTTGCCTTTCAGCATCTCCACATAGCTGGATTTGTCCAGCAGCACATCGTAGAAGTCCGGCAGGCTCATGCCGCTATCCAGCAGCGATGCCAGCTCTTCGATCAGAGCGGAAAACTGCATCAGCTTCATGGCGGACTTTTCCAGCGGCCCATAAGAATAGGGATCGGAAACCACGCTGTACAGGCTCTTCCCTTCCGCTTCTGCCAGACGTCTGGCAGTTTCAATGGTCTTTGCGCCAAGACCCCTGGGCGGATTGTTGATGATCCGGCTTAAGCGCAGATCATCCGCCCGGTTGTTGATCACGCAGAGGTAGGAAAGCATATCCTTCACCTCTGCCCGGTCAAAGAACCGGGTGCCGCCGATGACACGGTAGGCAATGCCGTTTCGTTTCAGGGCATATTCCAGGGCGTTTGATTGGGCATTGGTGCGGTAGAGAATGGCAAAATCACTGAATTTATGGTTTCGGGCACCGGCCAGGATCTTGCCGGCCACGAAGTTACCCTCGCTTCCCTCGTCCGTCGCTTCATACACAGTGATGGGATCCCCCTGGCCGTTGGCTGTCCAGAGACGCTTCCCCTTTCTACCCAGGTTGTGGGAAATCACCGCGTTGGCGGCGTTTAAAATTGCCTGGGTAGAACGGTAGTTCTGCTCCAAACGGATGGTACGGGTACCCCGGTACTGCTGCTCGAAATTCAGAATATTCTCGATGGTGGCGCCCCGAAACCGGTAAATGCTCTGGTCGTCATCGCCCACTACGCAGATGTTTTCCAGCCCGCCCGCCAGCATGGAGGTAAGAAGATACTGCAAATGGTTGGTATCCTGGTATTCATCCACCATGACATAGTGGAACTTCCGCTGGTAGTAGCGGCGCACATCCTCGTGATCCTGAAGCAGCTGTACCGTCACATAGATAATGTCGTCAAAATCCAGTGCGTTGTTTTCCTTCAGCTGAGTCTGGTACTTTTCATAAGCTCTGGCAATGTGCAGGGCCCGAAGATCGCCGGTTTCCTCTGCCTTTTCCAGCATTTCCGCCGGGGAGATCATCTTGTCCTTTTCCCGGCTGATGGCCCCCAGAACATATCTGGGCGGAAAGGTTTTATCGTCCAGGCCCATATCCTTGAC
>CAYMWT010000084.1:0-4116 GCA_964394055.1 uncultured Oscillospiraceae bacterium | reverse complement strand
TGTCGTTGAGCTGCTGAAACTGCCGCCGGATATACTCCCGACGGGCAGTGAGAAAACGGGAATTCATTTGTTCGTTCATAGTCGCACCTGTTCATTATCATTTTGGTACGCCTATTTTACCGCATTTTTCTCCAAAAGTAAATCCCTTATGCCATCAGTTCCCGGAGAAGAACCAGGGCCTTTTTTTCGATTCTGGACACCTGCACCTGGCTGATGGACATGACCTTTGCTACCCGCTGCTGGGTCAGGCAGTGAAAATACCGGAGATTGATGACCATTTTCTCCCGCTCCGGCAATGCGTCAACGGCCTGACGAAGGGCGATTTTCTCCACCATTCGATCCTCGGACTCTGTGTCCGTCAGCACGTTTTCCAGGGTAAAGCCCTCGTCTCCGGTTTCCCGCTGAATGGATTCCGTGGCAGCAGTGGCGGTTTCCGCCAGGGCGATTTCCTCCGGAGAAAAACCCGTTTGCCGGGATATCTCCTGAATGGTGGGATCTCTGCCCAAGGCAGCAGTCAGCCGTGACCGGGCGGATTTGATGGTAGCTGCCTGCTCCTTGATGGATCTGGATACCTTCACCGCCCCGTCGTCCCGGAGAAAGCGGCGGATCTCTCCCGCGATCTTTGGCACAGCATAGGTGGAAAACTGGGTGCCATACTGCAAATCAAAGCCCTCTATGGCCTTGAGAAACCCCAGACTGCCCAGCTGATACAGGTCGTCCGGTTCCGCGCCACGCCCCATGAACCGCCGCGCCACCGACCAAATTAACCCGGCGTTTTCCTCCACCAGAGTTTCCGTGGCGCTGCTGTCTCCAGCCTGAGAGCGGGCAATCAGCTCTTCCAGATGGCTCATTGGCGGCGCTGGATCTTCCGGCGCATATGTACCGTGGTTCCCTTTCCCGGCCGGGAGGAAATTTCCAGACTGGTCATAAAGCTTTCCATAATGGTGAAGCCCATGCCGCTGCGATCATTGCCGCCGGTAGTATAGCTGGGCCGCCGGGCCTGCTCTACGTCCGCAATGCCCACGCCCTTGTCCTTTACCACAATGTCCAGAATGCTGTCCTTGAGAATCCGGCAGCGAAGGGTGATGTTTCCCAGCTTTTCCGGATAGGCGTGGACGATGCAGTTGGTCACCGCCTCGGATACCGCGGTGCGGATGTCTCCCAGCTCCTCCAGGGTAGGGTCAAGCTGGGCCGCAAAGCAAGCCACCGCGGATCGGGCAAAGGCTTCGTTGGCGGATTTGCTGGGAAAGTCCAAAATCATATAGTTGTCAAACTTCATAAGACAGCCTCCTTAATTTCCACAAGCTTGTCAATGCCGGACGCCCGAAATACCCGCATAGGCTGGGGCGCAATTCCGGTCAGCAGCAGCTTTCCTTCGATCTGAGTCATATTCCGCAAAGCATTAATCACCACCGCAATGCCGGAAGAATCCACAAAGGATACCTCCTGAAAATCCAGTACACAGACACTTGGGGTATAGGCCTCAATTTTTGCGGCAATGGCACCGATATAGGCTTTCGCACAGTGGTGATCGATCTCTCCGGTCAGGGCAACCGTCAGCCGTCCCTCTTCCAAAAAGCTGGTAAAGTGCATGAAATGTTCCTCCTTAGAATTTGCTGTTATTCAGTATAATAAGGCCCAACGGATTTTTCAGTCGGAATCGGTACAGGAAAAAGAAAAACGGAAGAATGGGTAACCTTTCGGTTTTCCACTCTTCCGTCTTATAAGGCTAAAATTATACTTCGATCAGTTCGTACTCTCTGGAGCCAAAACCCAGTTCCGCAGCTGCCTCAATGGTGTGAACGCCGTTCCGGCTTTCCACTCTCTCCAGGAAGTGGGCCTTGCCGGGATCATCACAGGCATAGACCAGATCGATGCAGGCCTGATCAATTGCGATGGGGTCAGTGGAGGCCAGAATGCCGATATCGGCGATGCAGGGATCCTCTGCCACAGCGCAGCAGTCGCAGTCCACGCTCATGTTCTTCATGACGTTGATATATACCAGGTTGCCCTTAAAATAGGAAACAACAGAACTGGCTGCGTCTGCCATGGATTCCAGGAAGGCATCATGATTGGAGGTCCAGATCTTTTTGGGATTCCCGGCGCCATGAATATAAGCCTTGCCGTAGGAGGAGGCCACACCGATAGACAGCTGCTTCAGCGCGCCGCCGTAGCCACCCATGGGATGTCCCTTGAAGTGGGACAGCACCAGCATGGAATCATAGTTCTCGATATCCTTGCCTACGTAGTTTTTCTGGATGACCTTTCCGTTTGGAATCTCAAGTTCCTTGTCCGGCCCCTGGGCGTCCAGCAGGTCTACGGAGAAATTCTGGGTCCAGCCGTGGGTGGTGAGAAGCTTCTGGTGCCTTTTTGTGGTGTTCCTGGCTCCCGGGTAGGCCGTGTTGCACTCTACCACGGTACCATCAACATACTCCACCATGGGCTTCCAGAAATCCGGCCGCAGGAAGTTCTGGTTACCCTTTTCGCCGGAGTGAACCTTGACAGCCACTTTTCCGGGAAGCTCCTTCCCTACCAGCTTGTAAAGGGCCAGAACGGATTCCGGAGTAATGGTACGGGAAAAATAAACGGTTGGCTTCATTCTAACTCCTCCTAATACGGTTCTGATTTCCTGGGCCGACAGTAAATCAGCCCAACTTTTTCATAGATGCTTCACTTTCCTCCAGGCTGAGGATCAGATCCCTTGCCTTCTGAGCCTTCTCCCGCTCTGCGTTTACCACAGCCTCTGGGGCACGAGAGACAAACTTCTCATTGCTGAGCTTAGCTTCCAGAGAAGCCAGGTTCTTTCTTGCCTTTTCCAGTTCCTTACCGATCCGCTCCAGCTCCTTATGAACATCCACAAGCTGGCCCATGGGGATATACAGCTTTGCGTCTGCGGTGGCGCAGGTCACCATACCGTCCAGATTCTCAGGCTCGGCGTCCAGAATGGTCACGCTGTCCGCATAGGCCAGCCTCTGGATGAAGCCTTCACCCTCCTGAAAGGCCTGGGGCTTGGAGGTCAGCACATACAGTGCCGCCTTTTTGCTGGGAGGTACATTCATCTCACTGCGACGGTTGCGGATGGCGCGGATGGCGTCCATAACAGACTCCATGTGGCTCTCCTCCGCCTGAAAGTTCAGTTCATCCCGGAACTTTGGCCAGGCAGCGACGATCAGTGCATCCCCCTCATGGGGCAGGCTCTGCCAAATCTCTTCGGTGATGAAGGGCATGAAGGGATGCAGCAGCCGCAGGATCTGGTCCAGCACATAGACCAGAACAGAAAGGGCGGTCTGTTTCCGGCCCTCGTCCTCGGAGTAGAGCCTTGCCTTGGTCAGCTCAATATACCAGTCGCAATAGGTGTCCCAGATGAAGTCATAAACCTTCTGCACCGCAATGCCCAGCTCGTACTTTTCCAGGTTTTCCGTGACCTCAGCAATCAGGGTGTTCAGCTTGGACAGCACCCACTTGTCGGATATTTCCAGCTTGTTCATAGTAGGCAGCTCATTTTTTGCGTCCTCCGGCAGGTTCATCATCACATACCGGGAGGCGTTCCAAAGCTTGTTGGCGAAGTTGCGCATGGCTTCGCACCGCTCCACATAGAAGCGCATGTCGTTTCCGGGAGAGTTGCCGGTGACCATGTTCATCCGCAGGGCGTCACAGCCGTACTTGTCGATCATCTTCAGAGGGTCAATGCCGTTGCCCATGGACTTGCTCATCTTTCGGCCCTGATTGTCCCGGACCAAGCCGTGAATCAGTACCGTGTGGAAGGGAGTCTTTCCGGTATGCTCGCAGCCGGAGAAAATCATTCTCGCCACCCAGAAGAAGATGATGTCATAGCCGGTGACCAGTACATCCGTCGGATAGAAATAGTCAAGATCCCGGGTCTTCTCCGGCCAGCCGAGGGTCTCAAAGGGCCACAGAGCGGAACTGAACCAAGTGTCCAGCACGTCGGGGTCCCGCTGGATATGGGTGCTGCCGCACTTTTCACACCGGCAGGCATCTTCTCGGGAAACGGTGATATGGCCGCAGTCCTCGCAGGTCCAGGCGGGAATCTGATGGCCCCACCACAGCTGGCGGGAAATGCACCAGTCACGAACATTTTCCATCCAGTTGAGGTAG
>CAYMWT010000083.1:0-8694 GCA_964394055.1 uncultured Oscillospiraceae bacterium | reverse complement strand
GGCAACGACAGGTTTCCTTTGGTGAAAGACAACCCGACCTAAGCCGTAAGATTTACCCTGTCTGCTGCCGTCCATTTATAAAATATTGAAAACAGTAAAAGGAGAATCCCTGTGGCGAAACTAGACCCGGAGGCGGAAAAACGGGAGCGAAACAAGCAAATCAAATGGGTCGTAACCATTTTCCTGGTGACCATTGTGATTTCCGGCACCATTTCTCTCATATCGGATGAGGTCATGGCAAGCAGCAGCCTGCCGGTGGCATTTCTGATCCTGCTGGTCATTATTCTGGTGGGCATTGTATTTGATATTGTGGGCATGGCGGTGGCTTCCGCCGATGAAAAGCCTTTTCACTCCATGGCCGCGAAAAAGGTGCCGGGTGCCCAGGAGGCCATTCGCCTGCTGCGAAACGCGGAACGGGTAAGCTCCATTTGCAATGACGTGGTAGGAGATATCTGCGGCGTTGTCTCCGGAAGCGCGTCGGCTACCATTGCCGCCCAGATCATTCGGGGCTTTGACTTTTCCTGGCCCCAGGTCATGACCCTGCTTATGTCCGCCCTGGCGGCGGGACTGACCGTGGGTGGAAAGGCCGTTGGAAAGAGCATTGCCATCGATTCCTGCACGGAGATCGTGCATATGGTGGGCAGAGTGATTTACACCGTGAATCAGCTGTTCCATAAAAAGAAAAAATAACGTTAGGTTGTGTCAAAAGTGGGCATTCTGGAAACCATTAACGGTCATGAGGACCTGTGTAAGCTCAGCCAGACGGAACGTGTTCAGCTGTGCGGAGAAATCCGCCAGTTTTTGATTGATAACGTATCCAAAACCGGCGGTCATCTGGCCGGAAATTTAGGCGCGGTGGAGCTGAGCGTGGCCATCGAGACCGTATTCAATACAAAAAAAGACCGCCTGGTTTTTGATGTTGGTCATCAGTCTTATGTGCATAAGCTGCTGACAGGCCGCCGGGCGGATTTTCCGCATCTGCGGCAATTCGGGGGAATCTCGGGATTTCCCAAGCCGGAGGAAAGCGTCTGCGACGCCTTTGTGGCGGGCCATGCCTCCAGCTCCGTATCCATCGCGCTGGGCATGGCCCGGGCCAGAACCTTGCTGGGTCAGGACTATGACGTGGTGGCCCTGATCGGCGACGGCGCCTGTACCGGCGGCATGGCCTATGAAGGGCTGAATGACGCGGCGGTCAGCGGGGAGCCCATGATCATTATTCTGAATGACAACGAAATGTCCATTGGGAAAAATGTGGGAGGACTTTCGCACCATCTGTCCCGTCTTCGTTCCAGCCATAACTATCTGACGGCCAAGCGGATCTACCGTCAGGTTATGAAAAAGCTGCCTCTGGGGGAACAGATCTACAGCCTGTCCAGCCGGCTGAAAAACCGGATCAAGCGGTTCCTGCTGCCCGGTACCATTTTTGAGAATATGGGCTTTACATACCTTGGCCCCGTGGACGGACACGATCTGCCCGGCCTGATCGATCGGCTGACGGTGGCGAAAAGCCTGGGAGAGCCGGTGCTGATCCATGTGGTCACGAAAAAGGGCTGCGGGTATAAATTTGCCGAGGAAGACCCTGCCAAGTTCCATGGCATCGGAAAATTTGACCCCTATACCGGGAAAAAGCTGGGGAAGAAGGAGAAGACCTTCTCCGACTCCTTTGGAGAGACCATGGTGGAGCTGGCCCGGGAGGACAAACGGGTATGTGCCATTACGGCGGCTATGCCCGGAGGTACCGGGCTGTTGGATTTCCAGAAGCAGTACCCCAGCCGCACCTTCGATGTGGGAATCGCGGAGGAGCACGCCGCGTCTATGGCCGGCGGCCTTGCCAAGCAGGGAATGATCCCGGTGGTTGCCATTTATTCTACCTTCCTGCAAAGGGCCTTTGACCAGATCATCCAGGATACGGGCCTGCTGGGGCTGCATGTGGTGTATGCCGTTGACCGGGCTGGCTTGGTGGGCGACGACGGCCCTACCCACCACGGTGTGTTTGACGTAGGCTTCCTGCGCCAGGTGCCGGGAATGCGGATCCTGACCCCTGTGAGTCTCCGGGAGCAAAAAGAAATGCTCAAATGGGCGGTGGAGGAATGTACAGGGCCAGTGGCCGTTCGCTATCCCCGGGGTGGGGAAGGAGACTATTCGGAATCGGACTGGCAGGGCCAGGAGGGGCCGATGGTAAAGTGCCATCGCCTGGGTAAGGACATTACGCTGATCACCTACGGCAGTCTGCTGGCGTGCGCAATGGAGGCGGCGGAGCTGCTCTCCCGGGATGGCGTGGAAGCAACGGTATTGCGGCTGCTTTCCGTATCACCGCTGCCCGCGGAGGAGGTTTCCCGGAACCTGTCCCAGAGCCATCGGGCTGTGATCCTTGAGGAAACCTGTGCCGGCTCCGGCATTCGGGAGGCGCTGGCCTGGGAACTGAGAAAGCTGTGCCCGGACTGCGTTTTGGAGGGCATCGACCTGGGACATCGGTTTATTCCCCATGGCTCCACCCGGGAGCTTTATGAATACTGCGGTCTGGATGGAAAATCCATTGCGGATCGGGCAAAGGAGATGCTGCCCTGAATGAAAGTGAAAAAGAGATTGGACGTTCTGCTGACGGAACAGGGCTATGCGGACAGCCGCTCCAAGGCCCAGGCCATTATAATGAGCGGCCTTGTATATGTGGATGGACAAAAGGCGGACAAGCCCGGCGTATCCTATGAGGAGACGGTGACATTGGAGGTTCGGGGCGCGGCCTGTCCCTATGTGAGCCGGGGTGGGCTGAAGCTGGAAAAGGCCCTGCGGGACTTTGGAGTAAAGCCGGAGGGCTATGTTTGCAGCGACTCCGGCGCGTCTACCGGGGGCTTCACGGACTGCCTGTTACAGCAGGGGGCGAAGAAGGTCTTTGCCATTGACGTAGGCTACGGCCAGCTGGACTGGAAGATCCGTTCCGATCCCAGAGTGGTGGTCATGGAACGTACCAATATTCGCTATGTGACCCCGGAGCAGCTGGGAGAGCCTCTGGACTTGTCGGTGATCGATGTCAGCTTTATTTCTCTGAAGATCGTATTGCCTGTGATTAAAACACTGCTCAAGCCCACCGGCCAGGTACTGTGTCTGATCAAGCCCCAGTTTGAGGCAGGGAAGGAAAAGGTGGGCAAAAAGGGCGTTGTCCGGGAGAAATCCACCCATCAGGAGGTACTGGACAGCTTTGTGTCCCTGGCGGACTGCCTGGGCTTTCAGATCCTGGGACTGACCTTCTCTCCAGTGAAGGGGCCGGAGGGCAACATTGAATTCCTGGCCCATCTGAGCCTGGATCAGGTCACCGGCATTCGCCCGGACACTGCCCGGGTGGTGGAGGAAGCCCATGCCGCTTTGGATAAGGGGGGTCAGCCATGAAGAATGTGATTTTGGCGCCCAACCCCTATCGGGACAGAAATTTTGCTACCCTGCGCAGAGCCATGGAGGTTCTGAAGGGAGCCGGGATCAATGCCCGGGTGTGCCTGCCCTTTGAGGTGGATCGCAGCTTTGAACTGCCCCGGGACATTCGGTTTTCCCGGCTGGATCGGGAGCTGCCCGGGGCCGAAATGGTGATCTGCCTGGGTGGGGACGGAACCATCTTGCATATGGCCAAGGCCGCTACCCGGAAGGGTATCCCTCTGCTGGGGGTGAACATCGGCACCATGGGCTTTATGGCAGAGCTGGAAAGCACGGAGCTGGATAAGCTGACCCGGATCGCGTCAGGGAAATACACCCTGGACAGCCGGATGATGCTGGACGTGACCGTCCAGCGGGATCGGGACATTTTGTTCCACGATCTGTGCCTGAACGATGTGGCGGTGACCAAGGGCGCTGTGGCCCGGATCGTGCAGCTGGTTGTGAAATGCGATGGGATACAGGCCATGGAGTGCGGCGGCGATGGCGTGATTGTGGCCACACCCACCGGTTCCACTGCCTATTCCCTCTCCGCCGGCGGCCCCATTGTGGAGCCGGAGGCGAAGAACATTCTGATTACGCCCATCTGTGCCCATGATGTGGCCAGCCGGTGCATTGTGGCCTCCGACAAGCGGACGGTCACCGTGGAAATGGGAGAAAACGCCAGGCGGAACGCCTATCTCAGTGTGGATGGCGGAAGAGCCGTTCGGCTGAATATGGGAGACGTGGCGACCATCCGGAAATCCCATCTGGAAACCAAGCTGGTTCGGCTGAACGAGCGCAGCTTTTACGATGTGCTCAGCGCCAAATTCAGGAAAGGGTAAGGGTGGAAAGCAGTGAAAAGCAAAAGACAGGCCAAGATTATCGAGATCATCTCCAATCAAAACGTAGAGACCCAGGAGCAGCTCCTGCAATGCTTGCAGGAGGCCGGGTTCAACAGCACCCAGGCTACCATTTCCCGGGATATTAAGGAGCTGCGCATTGTCAAGGAGCTGACCGGTATGGGCACCTACCGCTACTGCGCCGCAGTCCGGGAGGTTCCCAATACCTTCTCCAATCGTCTCAATACCATCTTCCGGGAATCCGTCACCAATTTTGACTATGCCGGGAACATCGTCGTCATGCATACCCTTCCGGGGCTTGCCAACGCCGCGGCTTCGGCCCTGGATGCCATGAGCCTGCCTGTGATTCTGGGAACTCTGGCCGGTGACGATACGGTGTTTATTGTCATGCGGGACAACAATGCCGCCGCTGCCTTCTGCGGTGAGATCAAAAGTCTGATTCGGTAAGAATAAGGGGGAGAAAGCCGTGCTGAGCCTTCTGCATATTGAGAATATTGCGGTCATTGAGAGCGCGGATATTTCCTTTGACCGGGGATTCAACGTGCTCACCGGTGAAACCGGCGCCGGTAAATCCATTGTGATCGACGCCATTTCCGCCATTCTGGGAGAGCGCGCTTATCGGGATATGATCCGTACCGGTACCAATAAGGCATCCGTCCGGGCCATCTTCATCGGTGTGCCTGAACTGAGCTGGTTTCAGGAAAACGGAGTGGAATACGATCCGGAGACGGTGATCCAAAGAGAAATCTATCTGGACGGGAAAAATGTATGCCGGGTCAATGGCAGTCTGGTGTCCGTATCCATTCTGAGGAAGCTGGGTATTCAGCTGATCAACATTCATGGGCAGCATGATTCCGCGTCTCTGTTTGACGAGGATAACCACCTGGTGTTCCTGGATGCCTTTGCCGGCAACGAGGCGCTGCGGCAGAATTACAGCGAAAAATATGCCACGGTTGCGGGGCTTCGCCGGGAGATCGACAGCCTGACAATGGATGAAGGGGAAAAGCTGCGGCGAATGGAAACCCTGAAATACCAGATCGAGGAAATTGAAAAGGCGGAGCTGGAAGTCGGGGAGGACGAGGCTTTGGAAGACCGGCGAAAGCTGCTGCAAAACGCGGAGAAGCTCAGCAACGGCCTGGAAGAAGCAGTTGAGTGCCTGTATGGAAACGACGATACCGACGGCGCGGCGGGGCTTCTGGCCCAGGCGGAATACGCCCTGGGGCGGCTGCTGCGGTTCAGCGACAGCTTTGGGCCTCTTCATGACAGGGTCAGCGATCTGATGTATCAGGTGCAGGATGTGGCGGAGGAAGCAAGAGACACCCGGGACAGCCTGAACTATTCCGCCGACGAGCTGGAACAGATCGAGTCCCGTCTGGATGTGATCCACAGACTCCGCCGGAAATACGGCGTGACCTGCGAGGATATTTTAAACTATCTGGAAAAGGCAAAGCAGGAGCTGGATGAGATCGAATTTGCCGACGATCATCTGGAACGGCTGAAGGGTAAGCTGCACAAGGCAGAAAAAGAGGCCTGGGATGCGGCCCTGAAGCTGCGGAAAAACCGGCAGGAGGCCGCGGACGCCATGTCAAAGCGGATCCTGACAGAGCTTACCCAGCTGGATATGCCAAGGGTGCAGTTTGCCTGCCAGTTTCAGGAGCTGGAGCTGAGCGCAAACGGCGCGGATGCCGTGGCCTTCTATATGTCCGCCAACGCGGGAGAAGCCCTGAAGCCTATGAGCAAGGTTGCCTCCGGCGGTGAGCTGGCCCGGATCATGCTGGCGATGAAGAACGTGCTGGCAGAAAAGGATCAGGTGGCCACTCTGATTTTTGACGAGGTGGATACCGGCGTTTCCGGGCGGGCAGCCCAGAAGGTTGCGGAAAAGCTGAGAAGCGTGGCAGAACATAAGCAGGTGCTCTGCGTCACCCATCTGCCACAGCTGGCAGCGCTGGCCCAGACCCATCAGCTCATTGCCAAATCTGAGCGGGACGGGCGCACCTATACCTCCGTGACCCCCCTGGACTTTGAGGGACGGAAACGGGAGCTGGCCCGGATCATCGGAGGAACCAATATTACGGAAACCACGTTGAGAAGCGCGGAGGAAATGCTGAGAAGGTGAGGGAAAACCGTGACTGCACAGGAAATGTGGAAAAGCTTCTGCCTTGCGGAAAAGGTATCCGGTGAATACCAGGCCTGGGCCTATGGCGATGACCCGGATACTCTGGCGGAACTGACCCTGGAAGGAAGGAAAACTGCCACGGCGACCGCTTATCCCATTTATGCCCTGGAAGGGGAGCCGCTGCCCCAGGAGGGAGAATACAGTGTGATCCTGAACTCCCGGGAGGAAGCAGTTTGTGTCATCCGAACGGAGAAGGTCACAGTCTGTCTCTTCAACCAGGTAGGCGAGGAGCAGGCATGGAAGGAGGGCGAGGGAGACCGAAGCCTGGAATACTGGCGTAAAGTCCATAGAAAGTTCTTTTCTGAGGAACTTCAGAGGATGGGAATGGCTTTCGATGAGGAAATGCCGGTGGTATGCGAGGAATTTGTTCGGGTTTTCCCTTGACTTTTCCGGGGAAATCTGCTAATATGGTGAGCAACACAGCGATGGGAAGAAGTAAGCGTTCCATTTCCCGCCAGAGAGCTGCCGGCTGGTGCAAGGCAGCGGGGAAAACCGCCGAAATACCTCCCGGAGTGGCCTACCTGAAAGAAAAGTAGGGGGGGACGGGGTCGCCCGAAACAGCGAGAGATGTTGCTGGACATCGTGAGGGCATACGCCGTGAGGCTGTGCCGAACTAGAGGTGGTACCGCGTATTTTACGCCCTCTATCCGTTTGGATGGAGGGCGTTTTTTGTATTTGCTTCAGAGAGGAGAGAGACTATGATTCAGGAGCCTATGGATATTCTGACCCAATATCCGGTGCGTAAGTCCAAAAAACAGAAGCAGGCCTTTCGGGCGGATGTATGCAGCTATGCTTCTTCCCTTGGTTACCAATGCCGGGAGGAAACAGGAAGCTTTGGAGTGCGGAATCTGGTGATCGGGGATCCGGCAAAGGCAAAGGTGCTGCTTACTGCCCACTATGATACCTGTGCCGCGCTGCCATTCCCCAATCTGATCACACCCTGTAATTTTTTGCCGTTTCTGGGATGCCAATTGCTTCAGATTTTTGCGCTGCTGACGGCGTCGATTCTTCTGGGAATCCTGGTGGGTATCCTGACAGCCAGCGTGGACATTGGCTATTGGTGCGGGTATCTGGGCTTCTGGGTATTTTTGGTGCTGATGCTCATTGGGCCTGCCAACAAGACCAACGCCAATGACAATACCTCGGGTGTGGTGACACTGCTGGAAATCGCCCGAACCCTGCCGGAAAATCAACGGGAGAAGACCTGCTTTATTCTGTTTGATCTGGAAGAAGCGGGACTGCTTGGCTCAGCGGCTTACCAGAAGGCCCACAAGGACGAGACAACCCATCAGCTGGTGCTGAACCTGGACTGCGTGGGGGACGGAGATCACATCCGATTGTTTCCAACCAAGAGGCTGAAGAAGGATCCCGGGCGCTTGGAGTTTCTTCGGAGAATCTGCGGCTATCATGGAAAGAAGAGTATTCAGCTTCGGGAATCGGGCTTTGCTGTGTATCCGTCGGATCAGCGGGCCTTCCCCTACGGTGTGGGGATTTGTGCTTTACGAAACAGTAAGGCAGGCTTGTATCTGGGAAGAATCCATACAAAACGGGATACCATATTGGAGCAGACCAACGTCAATCTCCTGCGAGCGGCGCTGACAACCTTTCTGTGTCAGGAGGGAAAGCCATGAATTATCCGTGGATCGATGACCACCTGTTGGAGAAAAAGGGCGTTACCAGGGACTTTAAGGCGGAATGGAACTGGATCCGCTACATGGTAGGTCAGAAGCTGTTCTGCGCCATCTGCCTGGATGATGACAATGAGCCCTATTATATTACCCTGAAGCTGAAACCGGAGCATGGGGACGCCATGCGGCAGCTCTATCCGGACATCCTGCCGGGGTATTATATGAACAAAGTCCACTGGAACTCTGTCAAAGCCAACGGAAACGTTCCGGAGGAAGTAATGTACCAAATGCTGGACGAAAGCTATACCCTGGTGCTGTCCAGCCTGAGCAAGAAAAAACAAATGGAAATACAAAATGGAGGAAATGAAACATGAAAGTATATGACGAACTGGTAGCCCGGGGTTTGATTGCCCAGGTGACCAACGAAGACGAAATCCGGGACATGATCGACAACGGAAAGGCCACCTTCTACATTGGCTTTGACCCCACCGCGGACTCTCTCCATGTGGGCCACTTTATGGCTCTGTGCCTGATGAAGCGGCTGCAAATGGCCGGAAACCGTCCTATCGCTCTGATTGGCGGGGGCACGGCCATGATTGGCGACCCTTCCGGCCGTACCGATATGCGC
>CAYMWT010000082.1:0-8752 GCA_964394055.1 uncultured Oscillospiraceae bacterium | reverse complement strand
GCAAGGTTCGCAGAACCAACCGGGTCAAGGTCAAGGTTCCCGGCGGCGTGGACAATGGTCAGACCGTCCGTGTCCGTGGGGAAGGCTGCGTAGGCAGCAACGGCGGCCCCAACGGCGATCTGCTGGTGGATATCGTCATCAAGCGCCATCCCATTTTTGCCCGTCGGGACTACGATGTGCTGTGCGAGGTGCCCATTTCCTTCACCCAGGCGGCTCTGGGCGCTGAAATTGAAGTGCCCACCCTGGATGGCAAGGTGAAATACACCATCCCCGAGGGTACCCAGACCGGCAAGGAATTCGTGATCCGGGAGAAGGGCATTCCTCAGGTAGGCAATCCCCGGCGCAGAGGCGATCATCGCTTTACTGTAGTGGTGGAGACTCCCACCAAGCTGACCAAGGAGCAGAAGGATCTGCTGCGGCAGCTGGAGGGCTCCCTTGGCGATTCCCCCAAGCGGAAAACCTTCAAGGATAAGCTGAATGATTTCTTCGACTAAATAGTTTGGCGGCGTCTCACATATCATGAGACGCCGCCGTTCTGTTGTCTTTATTTCAGAAGTACCCCGGGATCCGTAAATTCCAGGCCAAAGGCCTCTGCCACGCTCTGGTAGGTGCATTTCCCGTCGTAGCAGTTCAGCCCCTCCATCAGCCCCCTGTCTCTGCGGCAGGCTTCCTCCACACCCAGGGCCGCAATCTGAAGGCCATAGGGCAGGGTCGCGTTCACCAGAGCCTGGGTGGAGGTACGGGACACGGCACCGGGCATATTGGCCACGCAGTAGTGGATGATGCCGTCCACCTCATAGATGGGATCGTCATGAGTGGTGGCGTGGCTGGTTTCCGCATTGCCGCCCTGGTCGATGGCCACGTCCACGATCACAGCGCCGGGCTTCATGATCTTCAGGTCTTCCTTTTTGATCAGCTTGGGGGCCACCGCGCCGGGCACCAGGACAGCGCCGATAACCAGATCCGCGTCCCGGATGGCTTCCAGCACATTACCCCGGCTGGCATACAGGGTGCTGATCTGTCTGGGGAAGATATCGTCCAGGTAGTTCAGCCTCTCTAAGTTGATGTCCAGCACGGTGACATCCGCTCCCATGCCCACGGCCATTTTACAGGCGTTGGTGCCTACATTGCCGCCGCCCAGGATCACGACCTTGCCACGGGATACGCCAGGCACTCCGGCCAGCAGGACGCCCCGTCCGCCGAAGGCCTTTTCCAGGTATTTCGCCCCTTCCTGAATGGAAAGCCGGCCCGCAATGTGGCTCATGGGCGCAAGGCAGGGAAGTCCGCCATGACGGCCCACAATGGTCTCATAGGCCACGGCCTTGATTTTTGCTTCCATAAGGGCTTTTGTCAGCGGCGCGTTGTCCGCCAGGTGGAGGTAGGTATACAGGATCATCCCCTCGTGAAAATACCGGTACTCACTGGCAACAGGCTCCTTGACCTTTACTACCATCTCCGCGTCCCAGGCGCTTTTGGCATCCGCCACAATGGACGCCCCTGCCCGGACATATTCCTCGTCGGAATAGCCGGAGCCAATTCCCGCGCCGGTCTCCACCAGTACCGTGTGCCCGGCATGGACATAATCGCTTACGTTACCGGGTGTCAGTCCCACCCGAAACTCATTGTTCTTGATTTCCTTTGGCAATCCAATGATCATAACAGATACCCTCTTTCTTTTATGGCGTTTGGTGGATGGCTTCCTATAAAATCATTATACCTTTCCCAACCGGAATAAGTCAATGTTATCCTGTTAATTTTCCGATTTTCTTTGAAACACCCCTTGTGATCCTCCGTTCTTTCCTGTATAATAGGAAAAAACTGACAGGAGGCCCCTATATGAAGCGTGAAAACTACATCAGCTGGGACGAATATTTCATGGGTATCGCCATGCTGGCGGCCCGGCGCAGCAAGGATCCCAACACCCAGGTGGGAGCCTGCATCGTTTCCCCGGACAATATCATCATCTCCACCGGCTACAACGGTATGCCCAAGGGCTGCTCCGACGACGAATACCCCTGGGAGCGGGAAGGGGAGCAGACCAAGTACCCCTATGTTGTTCACGCGGAATTCAACGCCAACGGCCGGGATCTGAGGGGCAGCAAGCTGTATGTGGCCCTGTTCCCCTGCAATGAATGCGCCAAGGCCATTATCCAGAGCGGTGTGAAGGAGGTCTACTACCTGTCCGACAAGTACTCAGACTCCCTGGCCACCCTGGCTTCCAAGCGGATGATGGACTCCGCCGGGGTCAGGTACACCCAGCTGCGCACAAGCCTCAAATCCATTACCCTGGATTTTGTCCCCGAAGAGGAACGCTGACCAATACTCCACGAATCCCGCGCCAGGGCGCGGGATTTTTTACAAAAGTTTTAAATTTTCCACATTGTATCCGGGCCGAAAAAATGCTACCATAGCAGGTGGTAAAAAATTGGCTTTCTGATGATTGGGAGATGCCTATGTCCAAGTTTTCTGTAAAAAAGCCGCTGACTGTGTTCGTTGCGGTGGTGGCGATTTTGGTTCTGGGAGTGGTGGCGTTTACGAGAATGACCCCGGATCTGCTCCCCAATATGAACTTCCCCTACGCTATGATCCTCACCTCCTATCCCGGCGCCAGCCCTGAACGGGTGGAGGAAGAAATCACAAAGCCTATGGAGCAGTCCATGTCCACTCTGGATCATATCAAGGAGGTTTCCTCCTCCTCCAGTGAAAACGTCAGCATCGTGATCCTGGAATTTGAGGAAGCTGTCAACATGGACACCATCGGCGTGGACATTCAGCAGAACATCTCCGTTCTCTCCTCCGCCTGGTCCGAAACCGTGGGCACCCCCTATGTGCTGAAGATCAACCCCTCCATGCTGCCTGTGGAGGTAGCCGCGGTATCCATGGAGGGCATGGATACCACCGAGCTTACGGATTTCCTCAACGACACCCTGATGAACAAGCTGGAGGGCGTCCCAGGCGTGGCCCGGGTCAGCGCCACCGGCATGGTGGAGCAGGAGATCCATGTGGTACTGGATCAGAAGAAGATCGACGAGCAGAATCAGAAGATCATGGACGCCATCAACCAGGAGCTGGACGATACCGCCGCGGATCTGGAAGACAAAAAGCAGGAAATCAAAAACGCCCAGAGTAAGCTCAATTCCGCCGTGAGCCAGATGAGCGGCATGACCGGAAATATGGACGGCATGAAAGAGGATCTTCAGGAAATGGTCTCCTATCAGGCCTCCGTCCGGGCCAATTACGCGGCGCTGAATCTGCTCAGCTCCCGGCTGGACGCCGCTCTGGGCCAGCAGCAGGCGGCTCAGGCCCAGTATGAAGCCCTGGCCGCCCAGCGGGACGCTGTGGAGGAGCAGCTGGAAAACACCCCGGAAGAGGATCCTCTCTATGACGAGCTGCTAACCCGGCTTGAGGAGCTGGAGGAGCAGACCGCTGCCGCCGAGGAGACGCTGTATACCGCCGAACAGGACCTGTACGCCATTGATCAGAGTCTGGATGCCCTGGGCACCGACCGGGAGGATCTCCCAAATGCTCTGGAAAACGCCCGGCTGGATGTTCAGGACGCGGACGATGATGTCGCCGCCCTGTCCGGCAAGGTGGAGGAGGGCCTGGGCGCCATGATGCAGATGAGCGCCGCCCAAGCGGAGATCGCCGTGGGAAAGGCTTCCCTCTCCCAGGCCATGACCCAGATCGAAAGCGGTCTGGAAACCCTGGAAGACAGCCGGGAGGACGCCCTGCGTCAGGCTGACCTGAACGGCATCATCACCATGGATATGGTGACCCAGATTCTGAAGGCTCAGAACTTTGCCATGCCCGCGGGTATGATCGAGCAGAACGGCATTCACTACATGGTTTCCGTAGGCGACGAGATCACCTCCCTGGATACCCTGGAAAACCTGCTGCTGTTTGACCTGGGACTGGATGAGGTGGAGCCCATCCGGCTGAAGGACGTGGCCGTGGTGGCCCTCACTGACAACAGCGACGAAACCTACGCAAAGCTAAACGGCCTGGACGGTATGGTTCTGACCTTCGAAAAGCAGAGCACCTACGCCACCGCCGAAACCACCGATAACATCAATACCCGGTTCCGCAGTCTGGAACAGGAATTCCCGGGGCTGCGGTTTGTGTCTCTGATGAACCAGGGCGACTATATTTACATGATCGTGGATTCCATATTGAACAGCCTGCTTCTGGGCGCGGTCTTTGCCGTGCTGGTGCTGCTGCTGTTCCTGCGGGATCTCCGGCCCACCTTCATTACCCTGTGCTCCATTCCTCTCAGCGTGGTTTTTGCCATTGTGCTGATGTACTTCTCCGGCGTCACCCTGAATATGATCTCCCTGTCTGGCCTGGCAGTGTCCGTAGGTATGCTGGTGGACAACTCCGTGGTGGTCATTGAAAATATCTACCGTCTCCGCTCCAAGGGCGCCACAGTCATTCAGGCAGCGGTTCACGGGGCAAAGCAGGTGGCCGCCGCTGTCACCGCCTCCACCCTGACCACTGTATGCGTGTTCCTGCCCATCGTCTTCGTGGAGGGCATTACCAAGCAGCTGTTTACCGACCTGGCCCTGACCATGACCTATGCCCTGATGGCAAGCCTTCTGGTGTCCCTGACCCTGGTGCCCGCCATGGCCTCGGGGATGCTGCGCAAGGAACGCACCATAAAGCCCGGGCTCCTGGAAACCAAGGTTCTGCCCCTGTACGGGAAAAGCGTGGCCTGGGGCTTAAGGCACAAGGCCCTGGTGCTGCTTCTTTCCCTGGCCCTTCTGGTAGCCTCTGCCGCTGCCGTTCTGGCAAAGGGCTTCACCTTCATGCCCACCATCGACATGCCCACAGTCAACGTGTCCGTGACCATGCCCGAGGATACCTCCATGGAGGCGGCCTGCGCCATGGCGGATCAGGTGCTTGAGAAGATCGATACCCTGGACGGGATCGACACCGTAGGCGCCATGATGGGAAGCAGCAGCATGTCCATGATGAGCGGCTCCGGCAGCAACAACGTAACGATTTATGTAAACCTGGCTGATCAGAATGCCAGCGGCGCAGCTGTTGGCAAACAGATCGAAGCCCTGTGCGCCGATATGGACTGCACCGTCACCGCATCCTCCGCCATGATGGATATGGGAGAGCTGTCCGGCAGCGGCGTTGCTCTGGATCTGTTTGCCGAGGATATGGACGCCCTGCAAAATGCCGCCAGGACAGCGGCCGACGCTCTGGCCGGCATACCCGGGCTGGTCAACATCTCCGACGGCCTGGAAGACGCCACCCCTGCCTATCATGTGGAGATCGACCGGAACAAGGCCATGGAGCATGGTCTGACCGTGGCCCAGATTTACATGGAGATCGCCTCCGCCCTGACCACGGACGCCACCGTGATGACCATGGAGCTGGACGGTCTTTCCGCGGATATCATTGTGGAAAAACCCGAAGAGGACAACCTGAGCCTGCCCGCCCTGCGCAATTATGTATTTGAGGTTACCAACCAGGACGGCACTGTGGACGAGGTTTCCATGCAGGAATTCGGCAAGGTAAACAAGGTATCCAGCCTCAGCTCTATCCAGCGAATCAACCAGCGGCGCTATCTCACCGTCACCGCCGAAACCGCGGAAGGGTACAATGTGACCCTGCTCACCAACCAGGCGGAACAGGTTATGAAGGCTGCCGACCTGGGCGACGGCGTCAGCTACTCCTTCTCCGGCGAAAACGAGACCATTATGGACGCCATGGAGCAGCTGATGCTCATGCTGCTTCTGGGCGTGCTGCTGGTGTACCTGGTGATGGTGGCCCAGTTCCAGAGCCTGAAGTCCCCCTTCATTGTCATGTTTACCATCCCTCTGGCCTTCACCGGCGGCTTTCTGGCCCTGCTGATCTGCAATATGGAAATCAGCGTTATCTCCCTGATCGGCTTCGTGATGCTCACCGGTGTCATTGTCAACAACGGCATTGTGCTGGTAGACTACATCAACCAGCTTCGTTTGGAAGGCATGGAGCGCCGCAGCGCCATTGTGGAGGCAGGCATCACCAGAATGCGGCCCATTCTCATGACCACCACCACCACGGTTCTGGGTCTATTGGATATGGCCGTCCGGGCCAGCGCCGGCACCGCCATGATGCGTCCCGTTGCGGTGGTCTGCATTGGCGGACTGCTGTACGCCACCCTTATGACACTGTATGTGGTTCCCTGCATTTACGATATCTTCCACAAAAAGGAGCTGCGGAGAGTCAGCGATGAGGATCTGAAGCTGCTGGAAAGCCTGTAACATGCAAAAACGAGGCTGCCTTCAAAGTGTGAGGCAGCCTCATTTTCTTACTTTCTCTGTTTACAGGCATATTCATAGGCCCGCTTATAATCTCCCAGCTCCCGATAACAGATTTCCAGCAGGGAATACGCCTGGGGGTACGTTCCCTCTGCACGGTGAAAGCAGTTCGCCGCCTCCGCATAGGCCTTTTGTCCCAGGCAGGCCCGTCCCCGGAGATAGAAAAACCGGGGTGTCGTGTGATCCTCCGCCGCTTCCAGCAGCCTTGCCGCCCGTTCCGGCGCTTGCGCTTCCAGGGCCTCCTCCGCCCGGAGCAGCAGCTCCTCATCCAGACTGGGAAGGGAAGCGCTGACCTTTTGGCCCCGGATCCTGCCAAGGAGCAGCAGACGCCGATGCTCGATCTCCGCCCCGCAGTAGGCAATTTCCCCTTCCGCCTTTTGCAGCAGCGTCAGGGCATAATGCTCTTTGTTTTCACGCAACGCTTCCTCCGCCGCGTCCAGCTGGCACAGGGCCCACAGCAGCCCCTTTTCCCGGTCAAACACCGGATCCGGCCCCTGATAGCCTTCCAGCACCAGGGCCGCCTGCGACGGTTCTCCGGCGTCATACAGCCGCCGGGCGGAGGCCATCAGATCCAGATTGGGGGAGACCACCGCCGTGTCCTCCAAAAAGAAGCTCACCGGTTTGCCCAGTCTCTCCGCCAAAAAACGCAGGGTCTTCATGGAGGGGCTGGCCGTTCCATGCTCGATCTGGGAGAGCATGTTTCGGGTGATCTCCTCACCGCACAGCTGACGCTGGCTCAGTCCCGCTTCCAGCCGTGCCTGCCGCAGCTTTTCTCCCAGTTCCATGATACATCCCTCCCGCACGCCCGGCATTCCAGGCCGGGTTTTTCTGTATTTTATCATAAAATCCGGAACATGGCTACTGTTACAAAAATTTCATTTGCTATTTTGCCCCGGTTGGTTTATAACTGTAGTAATAAGAAGAACGGAGAATGGATATGAACATTCGAGACACAAAATCACTAAAGCAATTCGCCGCCCAGCGGCTGGCCAACGCCCGGGAGGCCCGGAAAATCGTTCTGATCTTCGGCGGGAGCCTGACCGGCATTGCAGTGGCCGTGACCCTGATCCAGTTCCTGCTGGATCTTCAGATCAACAAAACCGGCGGCCTTGGCAGCATGGGAACCCGGAGCATTCTTTCCACTGTGAAAACCGTGCTGCCGATTCTGGAAATGATCGTTTCCACCTGCCTGAGCATTGGTTACCTGGCCTCTATGCTTCGGGTGGCCCGGGGACAGTATGTCTCTCCCAAAACCCTTCGCCTGGGCTTTGACCGGTTCTGGGTGCTTTTTCGCAAAACCCTTCTGGAAACCCTGATTTACCTGGGTGTGGGCATCGTTTCCATGTACGCTTCCATGTTCATCTACATGGTCACACCCTTGTCCCGGGGCATGATGACGGTTCTCACCCCGCTGCTCAGCGGAGGCGAGGCCATGGATCCTGTCAGCATACTCAGCGATTCTCATATCTATGCCCAGATCGTAGGCTCGATGCTGCCCCTCTTTGTGATGTTCCTGGTGATCTTCTGCCTGGTGGCGATCCCCATTGCCTACCGGTTTCGGATGGCGGACTATGTTCTCATTGATCATCCGGAAATGGGCGCCTTTGCCATTCTCCGGGAGAGCCGGAAAATCATGCGGGGCAACTGCCTGAACCTGCTGCGGGTGGATCTGAGCCTGTGGTGGTACTATGCCGCAATTGTGCTGGTCACCCTGATCGGCTATGGAGATGTGCTCCTGCCCCTGGTGGGTCTGTCCTTCCCCTGGTCGGAGGATGCGGTATTCTATCTGTTCTTTGCTCTGTATCAGCTTTTGCAGCTGGGTCTGTGCCTGTGGCTGCGCAACCAGGTAGAAACCACCTACGCCCTGTCCTACGATGCCATCCGTCCCCAGCCCCCTCAGGAGGGCGTGGTTCTGGGCAACATCTTCCAGATGTAAACGAGAGAAGGGAACGCCTGTGAAAAACGAAAAAGGGCTGTATCTGATTTCGGCGATTATATTTACCCTGCTGGCAGTCGGATATGTCGTGGATATCGCCGTCGATTTTTACTACGGCTACACACCCCGGTATTTGAACATGCTGCACATTCTTGCCGTCCTTGTGTCCCTCACTGCGGCCATTGTCAACTGGAAGCGATACGCAAACCGTTGAAGCTGCTGTTCATAAAAAAATGCCTCCCGGAACACTGCGTTCCGGGAGGCTGTTTTCATAGGAAGAATCAATACTGGGTGGGCTTGATGTGCCAGATTTCCTCGGCGTACTGGGCGATGGTACGGTCAGAGGAGAACTTTGCGGCGGAGGCCACGTTCTGGAGGCACTTCCGGCCAAAGGCCATCCGATCCCTGTACTCGTAGTTGGCGCGGAGCTTGGTATCCAGGTAGGAAGCGTAATCCAGCAGCACATAGTAGTGGTCGGCAATGTGCCAGTGGGTGCCATCCAGCAGAG
>CAYMWT010000081.1:0-8787 GCA_964394055.1 uncultured Oscillospiraceae bacterium | reverse complement strand
ACCATGCTCTACGTCACCCACGACCAGACCGAGGCTCTGACCCTGGCCGACCGGATCGTGTGTATGTCCATGGGCCATGTCCAGCAGATCGGCACCCCTCTGGAGCTGTACGATCAGCCCGCCAACCTGTTCGTAGCCAGCTTCATCGGCCTGCCTCCCATGAACTTCATCGACGCCAGGGTGGAGGGCGGCAAGCTGGTCACCAAGTATTTCAGCCTCCCCATGAACGAGGCGGAGAAGAAGGCTCTGGCCGCCTACAACGGCAAGGAGATTGTTCTGGGTGTCCGTCCCGAAAATACCAGCGTTGGCAGCGACTTCCGGATGAA
The DNA here is from genome assembly GCA_964394055.1 of uncultured Oscillospiraceae bacterium. Taxonomy (GTDB): domain Bacteria; phylum Bacillota; class Clostridia; order Oscillospirales; family Oscillospiraceae; genus Faecousia. The sequence goes on along the minus strand of CAYMWT010000081.1, from coordinate 8,461 downwards.
GGTCTCCTCCAACGAAAACCTGGGCATGAACACCCTGGTTCACGGCCATTTGGGCGCCGACGGCAAGGGCGATCGGATCACCTGCAAGCTCACCGGCTGGTGTGATTACAAGCCCGGAGACGTGGTTTCCATTTCCATCACCAAGAAACATTTCTTCGACAAGGAAACCACTTCCGCCATTAAAATGGAGGGTTAATCATGCAGAAAATCAAGGATTTTTTCCGTAAGTTCATTGTTTCCCTGAAGCGCAACACCTCCATCATTCCCATGGTGGTTCTGGTACTGGCCTTTCTGGTGTTTTCCCTGAACCTGACGGATTTCTCTGACACCACCGCAAAGATCCAGGGCAGCGGCATGGGCCTGGCGGAATTCACCATCATGCTGCTGAGCCTGCTGAGCATCGTGTGCCTGATGAACTCCTTCCCACGCCGGAAGAAGCCCAACCTGCCCATGATCATCATTATGTTCCTCATGTTTGCCGTGATGATCTTCTGCGACATCCATTACCGCAACGCCATCTGGGCCGCGGCCACCCGTCCCGATAACCCCATTGTCCTGGACGCCAACACCGCCTACATCACCAGCGCCTACGGTCTGCTTCAGACCCATATGATCCTCATTGTGATCACCGCCGTGCTGGTGGCTACCCTGCCCATCTACAGCAAGTGGATCAAGAAGATCAACACCACCGTGGAGATCGAAGACAACGGCTCCATGGATGCCATCGAGATCACCGAATAATTTTCCGAAAACAGGCGGGCATCCTATGAGCAAACAATCTTTTGATCCGAAGAATCCGGACAAGCAGCACAACTACGAGCTGAAAAGCGACGCGGTGGATGCCCTTGTCAATGCCGATACCGAGGAAGTACCCCAGTATTCCAAGGAGGAGCTCGGCAAATACCGCACCCACCGGAGCATAGAGCTTCCGGAGCTGGTGAAGGTCCTGATCCTCAAGATCTGGTTTCCCGGCGCGGTGTGTTACTTCATTCTGTGGGGTCTGGGGGCCTATGTATCCAGCAACCTGGACATGCTCTTTATTGTGGGCGTGGTGCTGGGCATGGTCACGGATCTTCTGACCAACAATGTCCTGCGGTTTATGGAAAAAACCCCGGGGGACAACAACCGCTGGATGGTGGTGACCCACAAGGGCGTGGTTGGGTTCGGGCTGAACCTGCTGTGCTCCATGGTCATCGTGCTGTGCGTGTTCTTCCTCTATGAGGGTATCAACTACCTGGCCGCTTTGGTGACCGGGGATCCCACCCGGGTATTCCTGGCTGTGGAGCCCTTCTTCTACGGCGTGTTCTGCATGGGCTTTGACATGCTCCTGCTGGGCATCAAGCACCTGCTTGCCGCAATCCTTCGGGATGCCAAGGCAGCCGCCCGGAGGAAATAAGACCCGCCGGAGAGAAGCTTCCGGCCCCATAGAGATTATCGACTCGAAATAAAGGAGTATCGGAATATGGCATATTTGACGCTGAAAGGAATCAATAAGATCTATCCCAACGGCTTCCATGCGGTACACGATTTCAACCTGGAGATCGAAAAGGGCGAATTCATCGTCTTCGTCGGATCTTCCGGCTGCGGCAAGTCCACCACCCTGCGTATGATCGCCGGTTTGGAGGACATCAGCAAGGGCGAGCTGCTGATCAACGGTGAGCTGGCCAACGATAAAGGCCCCCGGGAGCGGGAGGTGGCCATGGTCTTCCAGAGCTACGCCCTGTATCCCCAGATGACCGTGTATGACAACCTGGCCTTCGGCTTGCAGCTGCAAGGGGTGGACGAGGACGTGATCGAGACCAAGGTCATGCGGGTGGCCAAGATCCTGGGTCTGACCGACTACCTGGATCGGATGCCCCGGGCACTGTCCGGCGGCCAGCGGCAGCGTGTGGCCGTAGGCCGGGCCATCATCCGCAAGGTTGGCATCTTCCTCATGGACGAGCCTCTTTCCAACCTGGACGCCAAGCAGCGTGTGACCATGCGCGCGGAAATCGCCCAGATCCACCGGGAGACCGGCGCGACCACCATCTATGTTACCCATGACCAGATCGAGGCCATGACCCTGGCTGACCGGATCGTCATTATGAAGGCCGGCTACATCCAGCAGGTGGGCACGCCCCGGGAGCTGTATTTTAATCCTGCCAACCTCTTCGTGGCCGGCTTCATCGGCGAGCCTCCCATGAACTTCATCCGTGGCACCGTGAAGGGCGGCTGCATCGACATCGGCGGCAAGGCCTATGACATCACCCCCAACCTGGGCAGCCACAAGGAAGAATACGAGGGCAAGGATGTGTACTTTGGCTTCCGTCCCGAGCATATCGCCCTGGGCGAAAAGGAGAACGCCTATGTGGTGGGCGCCAATGTGGAGCTGACGGAGATGCTGGGCGACAACACCAACGTCTATGTGAACATCGGCCAGGTCAACGCCATCCTGAAGGTCAACCCCTATGACACCCCCAAAATGGGCAGCGACATCACCTTCTCCATCCCCGTAGAGAACACCTACCTGTTCGACGCGGAAACGGAACTGGTGATCCCTCAGGAGCGGGTCGCCGCTGTAAAGTAAACAAAAGCGCTGACAGGGCGTATAAAAACGCCCTGTCAGCCCCTTTCAAAAAATGCAAATACGAGGGTTCAGCTATGAAATTTCATTGTCTGTATATTTCCTCCGTTTCGGCTTGCTTTGAACTGGAAAACACATCCCCCTACTATGCGGAGGAGCCCTATGATGTGATGGTCAACGGTGTGCCCAGCCTCACGGGGGTCACCACCAATGTGTTTTCCCTGTTCGACTTAACGCCTGAGACGGAGTATTTTGTTGCCCTGGGAGAGGACAGCCTGTCCATCACCACCAAGGGGGAAACCGGCTGCCTCAGCGTGAAGGACTTTGGCGCTGTTGGCGACGGGGTCACCGATGACACCGCAGCCATCCAGAACGCCATTTCTTGCTGCCCCAGACACGGCAGAGTGACCGTACCTGCGGGTACCTACTTTGTCCGGCCCATCGTCCTCAAGTCCCACCTGACCCTGGAGCTGAAGGCGGGCGCGGTGCTGCTGGCGGATTCCGTGGAGGCGCACTATCCCCTGCTCCCCGGTGAGATCGCCGATGCCCAGACAGGGCAGGCCCACCAGATCAGCACCTGGGAGGGCAATCCCTATGTCTGTCGTCAGAGCTTTGTCAGCGCCTTCTATTCCCGGGATATCCATGTGGTGGGCCGTGGCGTCATCGATGGCAACGCACCGGGCGGCACCTGGTGGGTGAACGTGAAAAAGCGCACCATCGGCCGTCCCCGGCTGGTGTTCCTGAACAAGTGCGAAAACGTCACCTTCCACGGCATCCTGGGCCGGAATTCCTGCTCCTGGAACTTCCATCCCTTCTTCTCTCAGCATATCGCCTTCTATGACACCGCCGTGGAGGCCCCCAAGGACAGCCCCAACACCGACGGCACCGATCCCGAATCCTGCGACGACGTGCGCTACATCGGTATGCGCTTCTCCGTAGGCGACGATGCCATCGCCATCAAGTCCGGCAAGGTCTACATGGGTATGAAGTACCAGACCCCGGCCACCAATCACCTGATCCGAAACTGTCTCATGGAGTACGCCCACGGGGCCATGACCCTGGGCAGCGAAATGTCCGGCGGTGTGAAGGACTTGAAGGTCAGCCAGTGCTACTTTAAGCATACGGATCGTGGTCTGCGGATCAAGACCCGCCGTGGCCGGGGCAAGTACGCCGTGATTGACGATGTGGAATTCAGCAACATCTACATGGACAACGTGATGACCCCCGTGGTCATGAATATGTACTACTTCTGCGACCCTGACGGCCACGAGGAGATCGTGTGGAGCAAGGAACCCCATCCCGTGGACGACAGTACGCCCTACCTTGGCAGCTTCACCTTCCGGGATATGGAGTGCAGAGACTGCGAATGGGCGGCAGGCTGGTTCTACGGCCTGACAGAGCAGCCCATCGGCAGCGTCACCATTGAGAATGTGAACTTCACCGTAAAGGCGGAGGCCTCCAGCGGTATGCCCGCCATGATGGACTACATCGAGCCCTCCCGGAAGCGGGGCCTGTACTTTAACTGCGTGAAAAAGGTAACATTGCGAAACGTCACCGTCACCGGCCAGGATGGCCCCCGGGCGACCTACGAAAATGTGGAGGAGGTAAGTGACGAATGAATAACATTGAACGCTATGTAGAGCGGATCATGGCGGAGTCCACCCCGGACAAGCCTCTGTGGAATATCGAAAAGATCCACCAGGGCAAGATCAACGGCTGGAACTACATCGACGGATGTATGATGATCGCCCTGCTGAACATGTACCGGATCACCGGTGAGAAGCGGTACTATGACTTCGCTGAGAACTTCCTGAGCTACTACGTCTTTGAGGACGGCTCCATCCGGGGCTATGAGGAGAAGGACTACAACCTGGACAACATCTGCGAAGGCCGGGTGCTCTTTGACGTCTACGCCATGAGCGGCAAGGAAAAATACCGGAAAGCCATGGAGACCCTCCGGGGGCAGCTCCTCCGTCAGCCCCGAACCTTTGAGGGCAGCTTCTGGCACAAGGCCATCTACCCCAACCAGGTGTGGCTGGACGGGCTGTATATGGCCCAGGTCTTCTACGCCCGGTACACCCGGGAGTTTGAAAACGGGGCCAATTACGGCGACATTCTGAACCAGTTCCGCACCGTCCGTATGCGGATGCGGGACGCGGAGACGGGGCTGTATCGCCACGGCTATGACGCCAGCAAACAGGCCTTCTGGGCGGATGAGACAGGGCGCTCTCAGAACCCATGGCTGCGAAGCCTGGGCTGGTTCAGCGCCGCCTTAATCGATGTCACCGCTGAACTGGGAGAGGACGCCCCGGAGATGAAGGCGGAAATGACAGAGATTGCCCGGGATCTGGCAGAAAGTCTGCTGCCCTGCATCGACAGTCGTAGCGGAATGCTCTGGCAGGTGCCCAACCAGATCGGACGGGAGGGAAACTATCCCGAGACCTCCGGCTCTGCCATGGTGGCCTACTTCTACCTGAAGGGTGCCCGACTGGGAATGCTTCCCAAGTCCTACGCTCCCGTAGGCGAGAAGATCTTCCACAGCATCTGCGACCGTTACCTGACGGAAACCGACGGCAAGCTGAATCTGGGTGGCATCTGCCTGGTGGCAGGCCTTGGCCCGGAGAACAATCGCCGCCGGGATGGCAGCTACGAATACTATATTTCCGAACCCGTCGTGGAAAACGACGCCAAGGGCTTGGCGCCGTTCCTGATGTGTTATACCGAATTGCTTTTATCCAAAAAGGAGGAAAACGAATATGAACATGTTTGATTTAACCGGTAAGGTGGCCCTGGTCACCGGCGGCGCACACTCCATCGGCCTGGCCATCGGTGTCGGTCTTGCCCAGGCCGGTGCCACTGTCTGCTTCAACTGCACCAGTGAAAAGAGCCGTCAGCGGGGCATTGACAACTACAAGGCCCAGGGCGTGGATGCTTACGGCTATGTGGCCGACGTGACCAAGGAAGAGGAGATCACCGAGCTGGTCGGGAAGATCAAGGCCGAGCACGGCGTCATCGACATCCTGGTGAACAACGCCGGTATCATCCAGCGTACCCCTATGCTGGACACCAAGCTGGAGGACTTCAGCCGGGTGGTTGAGGTTGACCTGATTGCCCCCTTCATCTGCGCCAAGGCTGTGCTGCCCGACATGATTGCCAAGGGACACGGCAAAATCATCAACATCTGCTCCATGATGAGTGAGCTGGGCCGGGAGACCGTCTCCGGCTATGCCGCTGCCAAGGGTGGCCTGAAGATGCTGACCAAGAACATCTGCTCCGAGTTCGGCGGTGCCAACATCCAGTGCAACGGCATCGGCCCCGGCTACATTGCCACCCAGCAGACCGCCCCGCTCCGGGAGCGTCAGGCTGACGGCAGCCGCCATCCCTTCGATCAGTTCATCATCGGCAAGACCCCGGCGGGCCGCTGGGGTGAGGCGGAGGATCTGGTTGGCCCCGCTGTGTTCCTGGCCTCTGACGCTTCCAACTTTGTCAACGGTCACATTCTGTATGTGGACGGCGGCATCCTGGCCTATATCGGCAAGCAGCCCTGATCACGCATAAAACAGGCAGCAGCCGCAGAAGTGAAAGCCCCTGCGGCTGCTACCGTATCCGCAACTTGGACATGGAAACGGAGAAGAATTATGAGAATAGAACACATTGCCATGTATGTAAATGACCTGGAAAACGCGAGGAAATTCTTCGAAACCTATTTCCATGCCACATCCAACGAAGGATATCACAACCCAAAAACAGATTTTCGTTCCTATTTTCTGTCCTTTGACGATGGAGCAAGACTGGAAATCATGACCAGGCCTCATATGAGCGACGGCGAGAAACAGCTGGCAAGAACGGGATATATCCATATTGCCTTTCGCTTAGGGTCGAAGGAAGCGGTAGATACGCTCACCGCACAGCTGAAACGGGACGGATACCAGGTGGTCAGCGGCCCAAGAACCACAGGAGATGGGTATTACGAAAGCTGCATAATTGGGATAGAAGGAAACCAGATCGAGATTACCCAGTGACAACAGGATGTGGTGTGACTCATTTCTGCACGCTGTTCAAAAACTCCCTGGGGGACGTGCCATACTCCGCCCGGAATGCCCGGTAAAACCCCGCATAGTCCGGGAATCCGCAGAGGGACGCCACACTGTTTGGCTTTTCCCCCTGAGACAGCAGCCGCCGGGCGATTTGCAGCCGCTTCTTCTGGATGTAGCGGTACACCCCCGTGCCTACCTGCCGCTGAAATTCGTGGCTCAAATGGTACTTGCTGACAAAGACCCTTTCCGCCAGCTGCTCCAGTGACAGGGGATCCGCATAGTGGATGTTGATGTACTCGATCACCTGGGTCACGGTTTTACTGGAACGGGACAGATCCTCCACGGACAGAGCCTCCCGGAGGGCCACCCGGTTGATGGTCACCAGAAACTGGGTCAGCAGGCTCCTGGGCAGCAGATCCGCCCCGAAGCTGTCCGCCTGATCCTCCTGATACAGCTGCTCCAGCAGGCTCAGCACCCTTGTCCGGTCGCCGCCCTGAAGCCGCAATTGGTTCCGGTAGCCTGGGTGCCCCGGATCCAGGGCGGAGAGCAGGTTGCTTTCCGGGGTGGACAGGCCCTGGACAAAGTCCGGGCTGAGCCACAGCACATACCGCTCATACACAGACCGTTCCGACTGGATATGCACCTGGTGCAGCTCCTTGGGGCTGATGAGCAGAAGATCCCCGGGCAGCACCTTGTAGAGCTTACTCTCAATGGTGTAGGTCACGTCCCCGGAAACCAGGTAAAACACCTCGTAAAAGTCGTGATGGTGCAGCTCCACCACATTCAGGTAGTCGTCCCGCTTGTATTGCAGCTCAAAGTCCGCGCTCTTCATCTGCTGCTGGGCGGTGAACCGCTTCGGCTGTAATGCCATATTTTTCCACTTCCCTTCCCTGTTTCCTCTACATCACAAGCATACAGGAAATGGGGCTTTTCGTCAAGAAGAAAACCGCAAGAATCACAATGTTTTGCCGCAAACAATCTATTTGCAGAATGCGGGTTTGCATCTATAATAAGCTTATCAATAAACAGACAAAGTTCTGTCAGGAGGTAGTTTCAAATGGAAAAACTCAACTACGCAACCCTTGAAAAGTCCGGCTACACCGGTTACATCCTTAAGAACGCTCCCGAGAAGGTATTGCAGTTCGGTGAAGGCAACTTCCTGCGGGCCTTCGTGGACTACTGGTTCGACCTGGCCAACGAGAAGGCCGACTGGAACGGCAAGTGCGTTCTGGTGCAGCCCATCGCTCCGGGTCTGGCAAACATGATCAATGAGCAGGAAGGCCTGTACACCCTCTACCTCCGGGGCAGCCAGAATGGCCAGAAGGTGGACGACAAGCGGGTCATCTCCTCTGTCTCCCGCTGCCTGAACCCCTACGAGCAGGAAGGCTTTGACGCCATGATGGAAGTGGCCGTCTCCGATGACCTGGAGATCATCGTCTCCAACACCACTGAGGCCGGCATCGTCTACGATCCCGCCTGCCAGCTGACCGATGTGCCTGCCTCCTCCTTCCCCGGCAAGCTGACCCAGGTGCTGTATAAGCGGTATGAGGCCGGTAAGAAGGGCATCATCATGCTGGCCTGCGAGCTGATCGACAACAACGGCAAGGAGCTTCTGAAGTGCGTCAACCAGTACATCGACCAGTGGAATCTGGGCGAGGGCTTCAAGAAGTACGTCAATGAGGACTGCACCTTCTGCTCCACCCTGGTGGACCGGATCGTCCCCGGCCGCATCCGTGACCCGGAGGAGGTCGCCCGGCTGGAGGCGGAGAACGGCTACCACGACGAGCTGATCGATGTGGGCGAGATCTTCGGCGTGTGGAACATCGAGGGCCCCGCCTGGCTGGAGGACAAGCTGCCCTTC
>CAYMWT010000080.1:6335-8829 GCA_964394055.1 uncultured Oscillospiraceae bacterium | reverse complement strand
GGCTGAGCCAAAATCTCTCGCTTCCAGCACTTGCCGATTTATTCAGAGCTTCCTTTATTCTTTGACTCCCCCTCAAAAAATACATGTTGCATTTCTTATCCGTTTTTGCGATAATTACGGAAAAGGGAGAAGCCTTTTCTGCGGGACACCGGAAATATGACAAGGAAACCGGCTGGCAAATCATTTCAAGTGAAAACCCAGCCGAGCACATCGTATATGGAGGATACTTATGCACACCTATCAAATTACCTTTAGCCCCACCGGCGGCACCAAACGGGTCGCTGACATTCTCACGGGCAGATTGGCAGAAGCAACTGAAACGATCGATTTATGTGACCGAGCCGTGGACTTTTCCGGGATTGCCTTTTCTCCGGAGGACGTTTGCGTGGTTGCGGTTCCCTCCTACGGTGGACGGGTTCCCGGTATCGCGGTACAGCGTCTTTCCCAGCTCAAGGGAAACGGGGCAAAGGCAGTCCTGGCAGCCGTGTATGGTAACCGGGAATTTGAAGATACCCTGGTAGAGCTGACGGACACTCTGGATGCTGCCGGATTTATCTGTGTCGCCGCTGTCTCTGCTGTTGCGGAGCATTCCATCCTTCCCCAGTTTGCCACTGGCAGGCCGGATGCACAGGACATCCGGGAGCTGGAAGCATTTGCCGACACGATTCTGGAGCGGCTGAAGGGAGATTCTGTGCCGGAGCTGACTGTTCCCGGTAATCGGCCCTACAAGCCCTTCAAGGTGCTTCCCATGACCCCGGCGGCGAATAAGGACTGTATCGGCTGCGGAATCTGTGCCAAAGGCTGCCCTGTGGGGGCGATCCCCATGGATGACCCCAGAAAGACAGACAGCGATATCTGTATTTCCTGTATGCGCTGCATCCGGGTATGCCCCCAGAATGCCCGCCATGTGAGCAAGCTTCTTCTGGCAGGTGCGGAACAGAAGCTGAAAAAGGTTTGCAGCACCCGTAAGGGGAACACACTTTTCTGATCTGGGGTGCTGGCTGTATATAAAATTCACCACGGTGTCGTTTTTTCGCACCGTGGTGTTTCTTTTGCTGCTTCAATGGCAGCAACTGTGGGGGTATTTAATGAAGTGATAACAACTTTAAAGTTGGCAAAGCTTTACCAAATGCTATAATAAATGTATAAAAGGCGATTTTCCCAGGTAAAAATTTGCTTTTATCCGAAATGTTCATTGCGAACACCCCGTTTCTGGCTGGATTCAGCTATCCGGTGGGTTGGATATCCTGTGCCATCTTTGAGGTTACCTATTATTTGTTATACTGGAAAACGAGACCATACGAAAGAAGGAACCATAGTCCGTTACAGTGAAAGAAAAGAGAATGGATCTATGCATATCTACGAAAAAGAGTTTGACTTTGTCATTCAGCGAGCCCTTTCCCTGAAGCGTCCTGCCCGTATGGTGGTTGCCGGCGCGGATTGTGAGAACATTCTGAAAGCCGTGTGTAAAGCGGAGAAACAGGGCTTCTGCCGTCCCATTCTGGTGGGAAACGGAGACAAGATCCGAGCCATGCTGGAAAAGCTGGGTCTTGCGGATCGCAACTATACCATCAGCCATGTGTCGGACTATGAGTTCAATACCGATTATTCCGACTGCCATGTGTATATGAGGCGGGCAATCGACATCATCAACGATGGCCTTGGAGATGTTCTGGTTCGTGGAAATACCTCTAGCCGAAGCTTTCTGATGCCCATTCTGGATAAGAAAAACGGTCTGGTAACAGGCCTGGTCAGCGAGGTTGCACTGGTCAACCCCCTACTACGACAGGGTTCTCGCACTGTCCGATACCTCCGTTCTGATCAATCCCTCGGAAGGGCAGCGCAAGAAAATTGTCAAGAACCTGGTGGATGTGCTGAATCATTTGGGGATCGGGCATCCAAGGCTGTCAGCACAAGGTTTCTTCATTCTCAGCAAAGAGCAGGTCATTGGCCTTGGCCAATTCCACCTGATGGGTCAGGGCGTACATGATCACAGCATCCCGCCGATTTTTCGCGTAAAGCTGTGCCATACCGCCAATGCGCAGAAGCTCCTGGGTCTGTTCCAGCGTTGCGGACAGGCCAAAGCACAGACACAACATCCGATCCCGGGACGGGATTCGGGTTCCCGAGAAAATCTGGTAGAGATAGATTTCACTGGTCTGCGCTCTTTTTGCCAGGGTAGCCTTGGAAATTCCCGCGTTATGGAACAGCTCCTGAAGCCGCTCCTGAAATCCGGTTTTCTGAAACTGTTCCCGGTTATCCTCCAGAAACCGCTTCAAATCCGGAGCGGCTGTCAATTCCTGGTTTAATTCCTTCGTGGTTTTTCGTTTCATAGGATCCATCCTTTACAAGGATTTTGTTGCTTGCTATAATATTTGTATCTGTTAAGGCTCTGTGCAATGTCATGGGAGGAGTTATCTTGACCATATGGGAATCCGTGCAACCGGAGAACGCCGGATCTATCGGGAATTTACAGGAAACGGAGCGGTCTACC
>CAYMWT010000080.1:0-6235 GCA_964394055.1 uncultured Oscillospiraceae bacterium | reverse complement strand
GCAACCGGAGAACGCCGGATCTATCGGGAATTTACAGGAAACGGAGCGGTCTACCGGAAGCTATTTCAGCTTCACTGCCCTCACCTTCCCCGAATTTTCCAAATACAGGAGAATGGGGAACGAACCGCCGTTCTGGAGGAATACATCCCTGGTGACACCCTGGCCTTTCTTCTGGAGAAGGGCTGTATGCCTGAGGCAGTGGCTGCGGAGCTTCTATGCCAGCTCTGCGACGCCCTCACCGCCCTGCATCAGGCGGGAATTGTCCACCGGGATGTGAAACCGGAAAACATCATTCTCCGGGGCAACGAGCTGGTTCTCATCGACTTTGATGTGTCCCGGGTGACCAATCCGGAAAGCGACACCGATACCCGGATTATGGGCACCACCGGCTATGCCGCCCCGGAGCAATATGGCTTTTCCCAGACGGATGCCCGCGCGGATCTCTACGCCTGCGGCATTCTGTTCAACGAAATGCTCACCGGGCAGCATCCCTCCCGGTGTTTGGCAAAGGGCCCCTTCCGTCCTGTGATTGGGCGATGCATTGAGGTCAATGTGGACAAGCGGTATCAGACTGCCGCCCAGCTGCGGCTTGCGGTTGTTCGGCATCTTTCTTATGGCAGACATCGCAGGATCTGTGTCACACTGGCCCTGATCGCGGTCATTACAGCTGTGTCTCTTGGCATTTACACCGTTACCCGTCCGGAACCGGAGCAGCCCCAGATCCTTCTTTCCTCCGAGACCGTGCCGGAAGTCCCTCAGGAGCTTCCCACGTCCATCCCCTCCGATCCCACCGAAGGGGAAACCGAACCGGAGCGTCCGCGGTTCTCCCTTTCCTCTCAGGTGGTTCCCGAAACGTCTATGGGCTTCACCACTCCCTTTGCCTACGACCTGGATGGAGACGGAATTGAGGAAAACTACCTTTTCGGAACCCTTCACCGCAGCGTTCCCGCGGGACATCAGCATATCCTGGGGGATACCTTCGGCATCTCTGGGGAGGAATTCTGCCAACGTGTTGTCCTCCCCTGTGTCTGGAAGACGGAGGCGGACGGCACCCTGGTAACAGTACCGGAATTTGCCGAAATCCTGACTGACCCCCAGATTCAGGTTTCCCGTATGGAGGGAAATGAAAGTCCCGCGCCGCTGATTTATGCGGCGGAGGATACTGTTTGGCAGGGAGGTGTGGATATCCGGTTCTCCGTGGAGAATCTGGGTTCCTGGTATTATTCCGCCAGTGCCACTCTGGATGGAAACACCCTCACAGCCGCAACCACCACCAGTGTATTTGATATCAGCAAGCGATTCTGAAAAAACGCTGTCCGGGCGGGTCAATGACCCGCCCGTTTTCTATGCTTCCTTCCGGTACTTTCGGATTACCAGCAGCAATATGAGCGCAAGCAGCAGACAGATACCGGCTGTAATGGGCATCCACACGGAACCGCCCCGGGCAGGTGTCGTTTCCGTGGCAGGTGTAAGCTCTGCCCAGGGCTTAGTCTCCACACTCCGGTTTTCTTCAGAAGCAGCGGTGGTTTCCGCCTCCCGGAGAGGCATATCCAGAACCACAGCAAACTCTCCCACCTGATCCAGTGTCACATCCAGGGTATCGTCGGATAGGGTCACGGCATAACCGGACAGGCCGCCGGTTCTCCCCAAACGCCACAGGGCCAGGCTGCCTTCTTCCGTACCCGGCTGACGGGGAAATGGGATACGCACATCCAGTGTACCGCCCTTCAAATCCCCAATGGACAGCCCTTCGCTCCGAATGGAAAGAGCAAAGGTCAGTGGGTTCCTGCGGTTGTCTGTCTCCTCCAGATGCCCTTTCAGAGCTTCCTTCTGGGCGGTGTTCAGCTCGCTGCCGGAAATAACCCTGTACCGCAATTCCACTGTAGCTCCCCTGGCCTGGGCTCCCAGGGCCTCCAGCGCCTTGCTGTCCAGGCATAGGGTGACATCGGGCAGCTCCAGCGTCAGGGACAGATTTCCCTTTGCTGTGGCTTTCAGGGACGCGGCAGGCAAACTGACCGCCTTCTGGCCAGCCTCATGTAGCTTCAGTACCACGCTGTCGTTTCCCTTTTTCATGGCCTGGGAAAACCGGTCAGAAGTCACAGGGAAAACGTCCGTTCCCGTGGAGGAGGGCTTTGTCGTTTTATTCGTACCGCCGGAGGTGTTATCCCCGCCGGCGCTGTCGCCGGAATTGTCACTGTCGCCGGAGCCGGAGGGCAGAGTGGTTTCCTTCGGCGGCTCCACAGCCTCCCGAATTTCATACTTGCCCGGGCCATCCAGCCGGATGGTCAGCGTGCCTCCACTGAGCGTGGCGCTGACCTTTTTCCCGCCGCGGTACACCTCCGCCGGATGGTCGCAGGGGACGCTGATTTCCTTCAAATACCGGGCATTGTCCTCACTGACGGTTACGCTCCTGGCATTTTCATCGCCGCTGTCCATTTCCACCACAGGCGGTGTTCCCTTGACAACGGTATAGGTTCCGCTGCCTACGGCTGTAATCATCACCTTTTTTCCGGCGGTGTCCAGTGCGGAATCCACCAGCTTGGCATCTCGGACGGTATAGGCATCCGAAAAATCGCAGGGCGCACTGAGAATCAGCTGACTTCCGCCGCGTTCCAGCTCGGCGATTGCGGCCTCATTGTCTCCGGCTACGGTTACCGCAATGGTATCCGCTCCTGCGGATACGGAAACGCCAAAATTGATATCCCCTGTTTCTGCCGCCTGTCCCACAGGAGACAGGGCCAGAACCAGGATCAGCGTCAGCAGGAAAGAAAGGATCTGTTTCACTGTGCATTGCCTCCCTTTTTCGTGATCGTCCACTGGGCGATTCTCTGCTCCTGCTCGTCCAGAATCGGCACATTCACATCCCGGGTCAGCAGGGGAATACAAGCCGGATCAACGGTCATCTCCGATGCCTGGTTCTGGAATATGGCGGTCCGCTGGTCTTCATAAATCCAAAGCCTGCTTATGCTGTCCGGCTGACTGCGGCAGGGACAGGTATAGACCTGGGCCCCGTTTTCCTCCGTCACAATGGCGCTCCGATGGCTGTCCGCCTCATCGTAGTAATTCCGCTGGAAGTAGTAGTTTCCTTCGGATGTTACCTCGAAATCCTTTTTGGTACGATAGAATTTATTATTCTGAAAACGGATGTAGTAAGGGGACAGATCCCCGGGCAGGGAGCCGATATGCACAGCCGCGCTTCTGATATCCCGGAAGGCGTTGTTTTGGAATTCCACTTCCCGGCAGTATTCCCGGGGTGCGGTGCTATTCAGGTAATAGCCATAGTCGCAATTCGTGATGGTGTTCCCCTGGCCTGAGCGAACCATCCCGCCTCCGCCGGAGTAGATGGCATACCGGAAGCCCTCAAAGGCGCAGTTGCGGATTTCATTCATATTATAGGCGTTTCCGGTGGTGGGGACGCCGGGCGCATAGGTCTTGTACTTTTCCTGGGCCTGGTTATTTGTCAATCCCTGAAACCCCGGATGATAGACCATCAATGTGTTCAGGTCAAAAACAGGCTGGTAGGTGGTGTGGTTGTCCACCCGAACCCCGCAGTTGCTTCCCCCCGGCATGGTCTGGCCATTGCTCACAAAGTGGATTCCCTCCACGCCGGTCAAAAAGCCCTTGCTGAGAAGACCCGGCATGGTGGTGCCCTCTGTGCCCCGAATGGTCAGGGTTGCGAGGTAGCCGTCTGAACCGGCAGGCCCGATCTGGCAGACGATGATCTTGTTGTACGATACCCCGGGCAAGGTCAGTGTCAGACTGCCACCGCCGTAGCGGAACCCCTCCACATTGTCCTCCAGATAGTTGATAAGCACATCCCGGTCAGACAATATGGTATTGAGCACAGCCGCATCCCGGATGTCCACTGTCACATGGTCGTGTGGCTCCGTCTTGTAGCTGAAGGGGGCGGTTCGGTAGAAGCGGCAGGTTTTCCCCTCTATCTGTACATCGAAGGTCATCAGAAGCAGAACGTTGAAATTCGCCCCTTTGTCCGCGTGGGTGGAGAACTGAGAAAAGGTCACGCCCTGCCAGGTGAGATTTACCCTCTGGCCCAGCTGGAAATTCTGGGGATTCGTCCCGGAGAAGATGGAGAGATTCACATTGGACACAGACTGATAGAACCCCGGATTCGCCAGGCCATCCACGGTATCATTCCCCCGCATCCGCATTGCCCCGAAGCACAGGGCGTCATCGATGCCGGTATCCTCCTCTTCTCCCAGATACACAGCGGTACCCGGGAACATGTACATGGTGTCCTCCGTATGCCAGGCAAAGCCCACGCTCAGCTCCTCAGCGCCATAGGGCAGGGTTACAGTGGCCGAATTGGCGGCGAAATTCTGAGAGCTGTTGGAGCACTTGACCACATAGTTATGGGTGATGTCATCGGCATCGGTGTATTGCAGCAGGGTCTGGCCGTTCCCGGAACCCGTCAGGATCAGGGTGCCCTGGCCATCCTCCCCAACGGTGGCAGCATTCCCGGACACCGTCAGATCGTCCAGCCCCAGGGTCGCATACTGTCCGTAGCTGCCATAGCATAGCCGCAGTCCCACCGATTCCCCATATCCCATACTGGTGGCGAACTGGGGCGTGCTGCTACCATTCGTCAATGCAAATAAGCTGCCACCGGAGAGGGCGGGAACCACCTCTACGGGAACGGTATAGGTCTTTCCCTCTACTGTAGTGCTTACGGAATATGTTCCCGATGTCCGGGCAGACAGGTAGGTTTTTCCATCCCTTTGGATCAGCGACAAACCTTCGGAGCAGACAATCTCTCCTCCATAGCGCTGCATATTCTCTGCCTCGCCGAAGTAGAAAGTCACAGGGGTCTCCTGGCCTTCGTCCAGCACCAGATCATACCGCAGTCCATTCCCGGTGTCTACTGCCAGACGAACAGCCTTCTGCCGGTAGATCGGCATACGATATATGGTCAGATCATCCTTGGTGTAGATGGCGTGCTTGACATTTCCCGTCCCGCTTGCTGTCAGGGTATACAGCTGGGTTTCGGAATCGTAAACAATCTGGATTGTGCCATCGTTTGTATTCACAGTGCCCCGTATGGGAACCTCTACTCCCGCATCGTTTCGGTAATAGAACTTCACCTTCACTGGCTCCCCCTCGGTGACGGTCAGTTCCTCCAGAAGCATCCCTTGACCGTTGAGCCTGGCATACAGGGGCTTGGTTTCCGTCACACGCGCCATGGCGCTGTAGGTGTTGTCCCCATCCCCATAGGTGATGGTATATTCTCCCGCCTTCTGGGCCTCCATACAGAAGTACCCGCTGTCGAAGCTGGTCTGTAAGCCCGTGTCCGGCGTGACCGTCAAGCCCTCTCCATCCTGGATCAGGCGGGCCGTCCCGTCAATAACCACATAAAGCTGGCTGGAAAAAGAACCGGAAAAATCCGTCCTGTTGAAAAACACATTCTGCCCCTTGTCATCGATCCTGCGGAAATAGAGCCCGTCTTCCACGCCGACATCCTGGATGGTTCTCTGGTAGATGTTCACAGGGATGATGCAGTCATCCTCTGTGTACCGGATTTCGCAGTAACCGGCGGCAAGCGCCCGAATGGTAAACAGGTTCTCAACCAGGGTAATATCCAGCTTGCCGGAATCAAAGCCGATGGCGTTCAGGTCTGTGATATCCACGCCCTGGTATTGAAGCTGACATTGGAAATTCTCCCCCACATCCAGGGAAAGGCTTTCCCCCTGACCCTCCTGGGTAAGGAAGCAGAACCTGAGGCCGCTGTAGGGTATGGACTCCTCCGGAGCCTCCTCGTCAGCGGTGATGCACTCTCCGTCATGGCCAGAAGCCAAAATACACCCCTCCGTCCTGGTGCAGGGGGTGTCAGGAGCATCCACGTCTTCCTGAGGCGCACCCATCTGGCATTCCCCATCATGGCCGGATACCAGAATGCAGCCCTCTGTTTTGGTGCAGGGGGTATCCGGAGCATCCACGTCTTCCTGAGGCGCACCCATCTGGCATTCCCCCTCATGTCCGGACGTCAGAATGCAGCCCTCCGTCCTGGTGCAGGGGGTATCCGGAGTATCCCCGTCTTCCGGCTGGGAACCCACCTGGCACTCCCCTTCATGCCCTGCCGGGAGGACACCCCCCTCTGTAACCGTGCAGTCCTCCGCCGCCCGGGCCGGAAGGATCAGCCCACACAGCAAGCACAGCAAACAGACAATTGCGGTAATTTGTCTCATAGCATTCCATCCCATTCCATTTTTTCTTTTATTAT
>CAYMWT010000079.1:0-8912 GCA_964394055.1 uncultured Oscillospiraceae bacterium | reverse complement strand
GGATCACTCCTTATCCGTTTGTCCCTACAGTCTATGGCCCCCCGGACCCAATTATGTCCCGCTACCGCCGTCCCATAACAAAAAAGCCAAAAACCACCAGCCCCACGCCGCCGCAGAAGCAAATAAAAACGCTCTCCAGGCTGTGGCCGATCAACACCCCCAGGCCCAGGGCAATGAGGCAGCAGCCCTGGAGCTTGCTCTTCCGGCACATAAAAACACCCCCTGCACAGTCTATGCAGGGGGCGCGGCAGTGTTTCACCCGGCCTGTTAAAGGCCGGGGCTCGTTTCTCTTTGGCCTCAGCCGCCCAGGTAGGCCTTTTTCACCGCGTCGGAGCTGGCCAGCTCTGCGCCAGTGCCGCTGAGGGTGATCTTTCCGGTCTCCAGGACATAGGCCCGGTCGGCGATCTGAAGGGCCTTTCTGGCGTTCTGCTCCACCAGAAGGATGGTGGTGCCCGCGGCGTGGAGCTGCTTGATGATGGCAAAGATCTGGTCCACCAGGATGGGTGCCAGGCCCATGGAGGGCTCATCGAGCATCATGAGCTTCGGATGGCTCATCAGGGCCCGGGACATGGCCAGCATCTGCTGCTCGCCGCCGGAGAGGGTTCCGGCGATCTGCTTGCGCCGCTCCTTGAGCCGGGGGAAGTAGGCAAACACCTTTTCCAGGTCCTCCTGGGCGGCCTGCTTGTGGATGTAAGCGCCCATTTCCAGGTTCTCCTGGACGGTCATCTGTAAGAAGATCCGCCGTCCCTCGGGGACGTGGGCCAGGCCCGTGCGCAGCAGCTTGTAGGCGTCCACATGGGTGATGTCCTGGCCGCAGAAGGAAATGGAGCCGCTGCGGGGGTGCATCAGACCGGAAACGGTCTTCAGGATGGTACTCTTGCCAGCGCCGTTGGCGCCGATCAGGGCAACGATCTCGCCCTCGCCCACCTCAAAGGACACACCCTTGATGGCATGGATGGCGCCGTAGTAAACGTGAATATTGTCAATTTTCAGCATCAGCCGTTCCCCTCCTCTTTACCCAGATACGCCTCGATGACCGCGGGATTGGCGCGAACCTCTTCCGGCGTTCCCTTGGCGATGATCCGGCCGTAGTTCACCACGGCGATGGCCTCACAGACATTCATAACCAGGTTCATGTCATGCTCAATGAGGAAGATGGCAATGTGGAAGGTATCCCGGATTCTGCGGATCTGATGCATCAGCTCCGTAGTCTCGCTGGGGTTCATACCGGCAGCAGGTTCATCCAGCAGGATGATGGAAGGATTGGTCGCCAGGGCACGGACGATCTCCAGACGACGCTGGACACCGTAAGGGAGGCTCCCAGCCTTCTGGTCGGCCACATCCTCCAGGCCCATAAATTCCAGCAGCTCCATGGCTCTCTCGTTGGCATCCCGTTCCGCCCGATAGTAGGAGGGCAGATGAAGCAAAGAGGAGGCAAAGGAACAGCGGATGCTGTTGTGCATACCCACCTTCACGTTATCCAGAGCGGTCATGTCCGTAAACAGGCGGATGTTCTGGAAGGTACGGGCAATGCCCAGACGGTTGACCTTGCTGGTGGGCATACCCTTAATGTCAATGCCGTTGATCAGAACAGAGCCACGGGTGGGCTGATAGACGCCGGTAAGCAGGTTGAAGATGGTGGTCTTGCCCGCGCCGTTGGGGCCGATCAGGCCGGAGATCTCAGTAGGGCCAATGGAGATATTGAAGGAGTCCACAGCGGTCAGGCCGCCGAAGTCAATGCCCAGATTCCGCACATCCAGTACGGGCATTTTGTCCTTGTCCTGCTCCCGGAGGAGGGTATAGCTGGGGACCTTCAGCATTTTACGGGAATATTCATTCATTTTTCGCTACCTCCTTCTTCCGGAATACTTTATGGAACAGCCTTTTAAAGAAGCCCGCAACCTTGTCTGTGATGATGGACTCCACTTCCTTGAACTTGGGAGACCAGGTAAACAGCATCACCACAATCAGAACCACCGCATAGAGGATCATCCGGTAGTCCTGAAGGCCCCGGAGGGCTTCCGGCAGCACATACAGCACCGTGGCAGAAATCACGCTGCCCAGGATATTGCCCATGCCGCCCAGCACCACGAAGACCAGAATGTTGATGGAGGTGTTGAAGTTAAACTTGGAGGCGGTGATGGAGGAATAGTTCAGTCCGAACAGGGCCCCGGCCATACCCGCCAGCATGGCAGAGACCACAAAGGCCTTCATGCGGAACACGGTGACATTGATGCCCACGGATTCCGCGGCGATCCGGTTGTCCCGGACAGCCTTAATGGCCCGGCCTTCTCTGGAGTTGACCAGGTTCAGCACCACAAACAGGGTGATCAGCACCAGCACAAAGCCCATGGAGAAGGTGGCCAGCTTCTGAATGCCCGTAGCGCCCAGAGGGCCGCTGACGATCATATTGCCCTCGGCACCCAGCTTCATTTTGGAAGTGGAAATGGCCATATGGAAGCCCTCGGCATCGGTGCCCACATAGAGATTTCCCACAATGTTTTTCATGATCTCGCCAAAGGCCAGGGTCACAATGGCCAGGTAGTCGCCCCGGAGGCGCAACACGGGAATGCCAATGAGGAAGCCCACGATACCGGCCACCAGCGCGCCGGCGCCCATGGCACACAGCAGACGCAGGGCATCAACGGCCACCACATCCTTCAGCAGGGCGGCAACCACAACGCCGGTGAAGGCGCCCAGGCCCATGAATCCGGCATGGCCCAGGCTCAGCTCGCCGCAGATACCCACCAGTAGGTTCAGAGATACCGTCAGAGAAATGTATACGCAGATGGGCACCAAATATCCCTTTACAGAGCTGCCCAGAGAGCCGTACAGGCCCTGCATCACCAGGAACGCCAGAACCACCACGCCGTAGGTGATCAGATTCATGCGGGTGTTTTTGTTTCGCAATACTTGTTTCATACCCGTCACCTTACACTTTCTCCTGGACCTGCTTGCCAAGCAGACCGGCGGGCTTCACCAGAAGGATAATGATCAGCACAGAGAACACAATGGCATCGGAGAACTGGGTGGATAAGTAAACCTTGGAATAGGTCTCAATGATCCCCAGCAGAATGCCGCCCAGCATGGCCCCGGGAATGGAGCCAATGCCGCCGAAGACAGCAGCAGTGAAGGCCCGAATACCGGGCATAGCGCCGGTGGTGGGCTGAAGGGTGGGAACAGTGGAACACAGCAGCACTCCAGCCACCGCCGCCAGAGCGGAGCCAATGGCAAAGGTGGTGGAAATGGTGCGGTTGACATTGATGCCCATAAGCTGAGCGGCGTCCCGATCCTCGGAAACCGCCCGCATGGCCTTGCCGGTGCGGGTCTTGCTGGTAAACAGGGTCAGGCCGACCATGACCAGGACGGACACGACCACCGTCAACAGCACTTCCGCCGTGATCACAAGCTTCCCGTCAAACAGGGCAATGGAGCCTGCGGAAATGATGCTGGTAAAGTTCTTGGGGCTGGAGGACCAGATCAGCTGGGCGGCGTTTTGCAGGAAGTAGCTGACGCCGATGGCCGTGATCAGAACCGCCAGGCTGGGGGTACCCCGAAGAGGCTTGTAGGCCAGGCCCTCGATCACAATGCCCAGCAGGGTGCAAACCGCCATGGCCGCAAGAACGGATACAAAGGCGGGCAGCCCCAGGTAATTGGTGACGCAGAAGGAAATGTAAGCACCCACCATGATAATATCACCGTGGGCAAAGTTCAGCATCTTGGCAATGCCGTAAACCATGGTGTAGCCCAGGGCGATGATGGCATACACCGATCCGATGCTGATGCCGTTAATCAGATATTGGAGAATTTGCATAGGAACCCTCTCTTTCTTAACCATCTGTCCGACAGTCTGTGACAGCGGCCGAATTTTTCCGCCGCTCGACCGTTCTCATGGACTGTCGCATACATGCTTGGGATGGGAGGGTTGCCCCTCCCATCCCTATTGATTTATCAAAGGTTTAAGCCATGGGAACGTAAACGCCGTCGGTGACAACCACAGCCGCGGGAGCCTTGGAGATCATGCCGTTCTCGTCCCAGGTCATGCCCTTGCCGGTCAGACCGTCAACGGTCAGGCCGCCGGAGAACTGGCCCTTCAGAGCCTCGCACACATCAGCGGCGGGAGTGCTTCCGTCCACACCGGCAGCCACGCAGGCGTTGTACAGGGCGTAGATCACGTCATAGCCGTCAGCGGCGAACTGGTTGGGCACCAGGCCGTCCATCTTCTCCTTGAACTTAGCCACGAAGGAGGTGGTGTTTTCGTCGGTGGCGTTGGCATCGAAGGGGGTCATGAGAACCAGGCCCTCGGCCAAAGCGGCGTCAAAGCCTTCCACGGTCAGGATGCCGTCCATACCGTCGCAGCCGAAGAAGGTGGGCTTATAGCCGATGGTGTTGGCGTAGGTCAGAACCTGGGAAGCCTCGGTGTAGTAGAAGGGCAGGAACAGCAGGTCGCAGCCGGCGTCCTTGCACATCATAACCTGGCTGCTCAGGTCGGCCTTGTTGTCGGCGTTGAAGGCAGCGTCTTCCACAGCGACGTTCAGGTTCAGCTCAGCAGCCTTCGCAATGAAGCCGTCCTTAATGCCTGCGGAGTAAGCGTCGGAGGAGTCATAAATCACACCGATGGTGGCGTCAGGCCACTTTTCCTTCATCAGCTCAGCGGCGGAAGCGCCCTGGTTGGGGTCGGTGAAGCACATCTGGTAGATGTTGTCACCGGTGTTGGCAACTTCCACGGCGGAAGCGGAGGGAGTCAGCATAAAGACGCTGTCGCTGACACACTCAGCAGCGATGGCCAGGGAGGAGCCGGTGGTGACAGGGCCGGACATAACCTGCATGCCCCAGTCCTTCAGGGTGTTGTAAGCGGAGACAGCCTTATCGGAGCCGTCAGCCTCGTCGTCCTCGGCCCGGAACTCGATCTGCAGGCCGCCCTTGGCGTTGATCTCTTCCACGGCCACTTCCATACCGGCACGAACGGCCAGGCCGTAAGCGGAGGCGGAGCCGGTCAGAGGGCCGGTCAGGCCGAACTTCAGTGCGGCGCCGTCAGAGGAAGCGTTGTCAGCAGCGGGCACCTTGGTCTCAGCGGGAGCGCTGGAGGAGCCGCAGCCGGCCAGCAGGGACATCACCAGCATGGCGGCCATCATCAGGGCAAAAAGCTTTTTCATGGTATATTTCTCCTTTTCTCATTTACTGGCAGCCTTTGAGTCTCTCCCGGGAGAGTTTCGAAGGACGCCGAAAATTATAAAAAAGCGGTCACGCTTTCGTAACCGCTTCTTCATACATCATGAATCCCCGGTTACATTGGTCACAGCAGAATAATCCGGCATAGGACGCAAATGGACACTGCCAGCAGTAGAGCAGTGTCCAGCAGGGGGATAATTCGGGCAGAGGAACAAGCCACTGCGGACGGGCAGCGGGTAGCGGCAGAGCTCATGGAAGTGTAAGCTGTCATGGTATGTTCCTCCTTCTTGGGTTGATTTATCTTGGGTGTATTGTATCTCACACAGAGACATTTGTCAACGTGGCAAATACCACAGAAACAAAAACGATTTCGGCATTTTTTTGTATGCTATATACAAAGTCCTTTTGGATGGCTGAAATCCCCCTTCTTTCCCCTCTCCACCATCCCTCAAAACAGAAAAACAGACCGTCTCCCGAAATGGAAAACGGTCTGATTGAGATATAAAAATCCTTATTCGCCGTCCAGAACAGCCTTACAGGCCGCCAGAACCGGTTTCAGCACGGGTACGCAGGTGTGGCTGCCGTAGCCGCCGTTTTCCACCACCACAATAAAGGCCAGCGGATACGCTTCATCCTCCACAAAGCCCGCGAACATGGCGTTTGGGGCCTGTTCGCCGCCCAGCTGACTGGTGCCGGACTTGGCGCAGACATTCAGGCCCGGGAAATTTCCGTTGCCATAGACCACGGTCACATTGTTTCGCATATATTCCTTTACGGTATCCGCCACATCCTTGGACAGGATCCGATCCGTTTTACGGGTTCTGGCCTGGTAGGTGATCTCGTCGCCGCTTTCCACCCGGGATACGATGTATGGCTCCGCTCCCACGCCGCCTCCGGCAATGGCGCCCATGAAGGTCATGTACCGGGCAGGGTTAATCAGGTCTGAATGCTGACCGATGCAGCTCCAGGCAAAGGACACAGCGCCGGCCTGGGAGATGTCGTAGTTGCCCTCCGCACTGGTCACGCCGTCAAAGGAGATGCTCTCCGCTACCTGGAATTTATCCACATACTTTCTCATATTCTCCCGTCCCACCAGCTTTGCCACCTGGGCAAAGGCACAGTTGCAGGAGTTTGCCAGGGCCTGCTTCAGGGTCTGGGTACCGTGGGCTTTTTCACAGGTGACAGCCTCGGTGCCGTATTCCAGCTTTCCTGTGCAGGTAAAGGTCATATCCTCGATCCCCGGCACACAGTCCAGGGCAGCGGAGGTGGTCACGATTTTATAGATGGAGCCGGGCACATACGCCGATTGCAGGAAACGATTGAGATATACGCCGCTGTAAGCTCCTGAGGTGTCCCCTTCAATGTCCGGAACATTGTCCGGGTCATAGGTGGGTGTGCTCAGGGCACAGAGAATTTCTCCGGTTTTGTAGTTGTAGACACCGATGGTACCCTTTCTCCCCGCCATGGCTTCCAGGGCAGCGTTCTGCACTCTGGCGGAAATGGTCAGGTGGATCCTGCCTTCCCCTTCTCCCCCGTGGTAAATTCCACCCACCGGGTCAAACCCGGCCATTTCCGCGGCGTGGCTGGAAATCGCCCCGGCGCTGATGTAGCCTGTCCGGTCACCCAGCCAGTGAAGAGTGGATTTGCGGGTGGACAGGTTATCCGAATAGGTTCTGCCCCCATCCAGATCCAGCAGCGTTTCTCCGCTCCGGTCTGTGACCCTTCCAAAGCCGATGTTTGTACCATTATAAATATGAGGAGAGCCCTGAAAGACGATCCAGTCTCCCGCCTTCACCATGTATTCTCCCAGGAAAAACAGCATACCGCCCAGCAGCACCAGAATAAACAGGGCCACGAGCCAGGTTCTTTTCGTTACTCTGTTCATGTGCCGGAACTCCTTTCTTTGGACAGCCGCACGGCAAAGCTGGCATTCTGCCGGGTATCCGCCGCCTTGACAAAGGCCAGCAGCCCCCATGCGCCGATCATACTGGTGCCGCCGTTGCTGACAAAGGGAAAGGTCACACCGGTAAAGGGTAGCAAATCCACCGTGCCCAGACAATTTAATATGGTCTGGATCACCAGAACGCTGGCCGCGGTGCAGGCCCCAATGGAATAGAAGCAGCTTCGGGCCACCCGGGTGGTGCGCATGGCAAAGAGGCTGAACACCACAATGCAGCATACCGCCATCATGGCCAGCAGCAGCCCCCATTCCTCGGAGATGGTGGCAAACACAATATCGGAGTCCGCGGCGAATACATATTGCAGCAGTCCCTCCTCCGGCCCCAGGCCAAACAGGCCGCCGGAGGCAATGCACATCAGCGCCCGGGTCTGCTGATAGCCGCTGGACAGAGGATCCTCCCACACATGCCGCCAGGTGGCAAACCGCTGAAGGGCGTGGGGCGCGATCTGCAATGCCAGCACCCCGGCAAAGCCAAGAGCGGTAATGGCAAGGGCTATGGTGCCCATGCTGCCGGAGCGAAGGTAGGCAATCACCAGGAACGCGCAGAAGAAAATCAGGGCGGTACCAAAGTCATTCATCAGCGCCAGGCATCCGCAGATCACAATGGAGTAGCCGATGAACAGGATCAGGTTCCGCTTATGCATGATCCGATCCATGGTGGAGGTTCCGGCAAACACGAAGCAGACCTTGCTCAGCTCCGAGGGCTGCAAGGAAAGGCTGCCGATGATCAGCCAGTTTTTTGCGCCGTAATATTCGGTGCCGAATACCAATGTAATGGCCAGAAAGCCGATGCCTGCCGCCACAGCCCAGTATCGGAAATGCTTTGCCCGCTCCAGATCCCGCAAAAACCAGCCGATGATCAGAAACATCACCACGCCCAGGATCATAGCGCACAGCTGCTTCACCGTCTCATCCGGCCGCACCGTTGCCAGGGCCGCCATGCCGATGGTACACAGGAAAAAGGCCAGGGTCTCCACCTCAAAGGACTTCCGCCGGATGATGCAGTAGAAAATATACAATAGCCACTGGCTCAGGACAATGCCCCCAAAGCCCTGCAAAATACTCCCGAAATCCTCCCGGCTGCCATTGAGGAGATAGCCAAGAAGCATCAGGCACTGGAAAATGGTCAGCAGCATCAGGTTCGTCACGCTGTCCCAGCCACTGGCCGCCTTGGTGCGCAGCTCTGCCTGCCGCACCTCCTGCCGCTGGGTAATGGGCTGAAGCTGCATCTCTACACCACCGATGGAGATGCGATCCTTGGGAGACAGTGCGCAGATTTCCACCTGCCGGTCATTGACCCAGGTTCCGCCCTTGGAGCCGGCATCGGAAATGGTCCAGCTGCCGTCGTCGTACCGGGTAAGCACCGCGTGATTCCGGGACACCGTGGACAGGGCCACCGTCACGTCACAGCTTTTGCTTCGCCCGATCACCGTTTCCCAATGGGTAATGGGCACCTGTTCTCCTCCGGGCATATTCAGCCAGCCCCAGATTTCCGGTTCCCGTCGGAAGGTCATCAGGGGCAGAGCGCACCGAAGCAGAATCAGCAGTCCCAGCACAGGGATGGCATAGCGAAGAAAAGCAATGTAGTCGCCTGCCGCCAAATCCTGAATTTCCGCCACGCTTTCAAAAAAAGCTTCCACGGGCGCACCCTCCTTTCCCGGGAATAAACCCTTGTTTCTTAATAAAATGACACATTTTTTTGGATATGTCAAATGAACTTTTTCTTAAGGAAGCTCTGATTAAATCGGCAAGAGCTGACAGCAGAAGATTTTGGCTCAGA
>CAYMWT010000078.1:0-8943 GCA_964394055.1 uncultured Oscillospiraceae bacterium | reverse complement strand
TGGATTCCTTTTTTTCAGATGTCCAACTTCATTTTACAATCGACCTGTAAATTTCTATGATTGGTTTTCCAAATTCATTATAGCAGAACCCTCTTATAAAGTCCATACAAATCCACCAAAAGAAGCTAAAATTCCCCTTCTGATTTTGGGAATTTGGATATCCGGCAATTTAATTCTTGACTTTTCCCGGGTTGTACAATACAATTTTCATGACGGCTGAACAGAAAATCATCGGTACTGCTCTGTTTTTCAGAGCAGCTTTTTTCTGACCGGCCCATCTCTTAAAAATCAGCAGAAAGCCAGGTGATAGGATTGAAACCCGCAAAACAGGATTGGCGCTGTTCCCGGATTCTCTGGGCCCTGGCCATTGTCCTTTTGGTTGCCATTGTGCTGTCCATCACCCTGGGCCGTTATCCCATCGGCCTGAAGGAGCTGGGCGGCATTCTCCTGTCCCGGATCGTCCCTGTTGAGGCCTTCTGGAGCAAGACCCAGGCCTCCCTTCTGCTCCAGCACCGGCTGCCCCGGATTCTCCTGGCCTGCATGGTAGGCTGCTGTCTGTCCTCCGCTGGTGCCGCCTATCAGGGGGTGTTTCAGAATCCCATGGCCGCCCCGGACATTCTGGGAGCCTCCTCCGGCGCTGCCTTCGGCGCTTCCCTTGCCATTGTGCTGAATCTCAGCAGCTCTCTTGTGATCCTGTTCGCCTTTGCCTTCAGTCTTCTCACTGTGGCTCTGGTGATTTTCCTGGGAGAACGGGCCGGAGGTACCCGGGTGGTTGGTCTGATCCTCTTTGGCATTATGATCAGCTCTCTCATGTCCTCGGGAACCTCTTTTATTAAGCTGGTGGCGGATCCCACCAACCAGCTGCCCGCCATCACCTACTGGCTTATGGGCAGCCTCAACGGCAGTACCCCAAAGGATGTGCTGTTCGCCCTGGTTCCCATGGCCCTGGGCCTGATTCCTCTGCTGCTTCTCCGGTGGCGGATCAACCTTCTGACCCTGGGAGACGATGAGGCCCGGTCTATGGGCGTCAATGCCCGGCATCTGCGGATTCTGGTGATTCTGTCCGCCACCCTGATTACCGCTGCCAGCGTTTCCGTCAGCGGCATCATTGGCTGGGTAGGCCTGGTGATCCCCCATCTGGCCCGGCGACTGGTTGGCAGCAACTACCGCTATCTGATGCCCGCCTCCATGCTGCTGGGAGCCATTTTCCTGCTGCTGGTGGACGACGTCTCCCGGAATCTTATGGCCACAGAAATACCCCTTGGCATTCTCACTGCCCTCATTGGCGCGCCCTTCTTCCTCTTCCTCATTCTGAAAGGCGGTGACCGGGTATGAGTCTGGAAGTGAAAAATCTTTCCTTCTCCTATGGGGAGCATCCCGTTCTGGAAAATGTCAGCTTTTCCGTTGACGGCGGGCAGGTGCTCTCCGTTCTCGGCCCCAATGGTGTGGGAAAAAGCACCCTGTTCCACTGTATGCTGGGTCTGAGGAAGCCTCAGGCCGGGGCCATTCTGGCAGATGGCCGGGACATAAGTGCGCTAACCTCCCGGGAGCTGGCAAAAAAGCTTGCCTTCATTCCCCAGTCCAACCATCCCGTCTTCTCCTTCAGTGTCCTGGACATGGTTCTCATGGGCACCACTGCGCAGCTGGGGTATTTTTCTGCTCCCGGACAAGTCCAGCGGCAGGACGCCATCCGGATTCTGGAGCAGCTGGGAATCTCCCACCTGGCTCAGCGGGACTATGTCCGCCTCAGCGGTGGCGAGCAGCAGCTTTGCCTGATCGCCCGGGCCATGGTGCAGGGTGCCCGCATCCTGGTTCTGGACGAGCCCACCGCCAATTTGGACTACGGAAACCGTATCCGGGTGATGCAGACACTCCGCTCCCTGTCCGAAGAGGGCTTTACGGTGATCCTGTCCACCCACGACCCGGATCAAGCCTATCTCTATTCCGATTCCATTCTTGCCCTGTGTCAGGGCCGCGTGCTTGCCTGTGGCCCTCCCCGGGAAATCCTCAGCAGTTCCCTCATCTCCCGGCTGTACGGCGTGGAGGTGGAGGTTTGCAGCCTGCGGGAAGACACCTTCCGGATCTGTGTTCCCACAGCGCCACATATCCCCAAGAAAGAAGGAGAAGCCTTATGAAAAAGAACATGTTGTCCCTGGTGCTGGCCCTTGCTCTGGTGCTGAGTCTCACCGCCTGTGGCGCTTCCCCGGCACCGGAGACTGTCCCTGCCGTTTCCGAGGCTCAGGAAACTGCGGCCCTCACCCAGACCCCGGCCGCTGCTGAAACGATTCTGTTTACCGACGACTGCGGTCGTGAGGTGGAGGTACCCACTCAGATCAGCCGTCTGGTTCCCTCCGGCCCTCTGGCCCAGATTGCCCTGTATGCCATCGCGCCTGAGATGTTTGTGGGTCTGGCTTCCAAATGGGACGCCACCGCTCAGGGCATCATTCCCGAGGATCGGCTGAAGCTGCCCTATTTCGGTCAGCTTTACGGCTCCGCCAACCTGAATGTGGAGGAGCTGGCACTGGCGGATCCCCAGATCTTCATTGACGTAGGTGAGCCGAAAGGCTCCACCGGAGAGGATATGGACACCCTGCAAGCCCAGACCCAGATCCCCGCTGTCTTCCTCTCCGCCACCCTGGAAACCATGCCCCAGACCTTCCGCACCCTGGGGAAGCTGCTGAACAAGGAGGAAAAGGGAGAGGCTCTGGCCGTCTTCTGTGAAAGGATCTACAGCCGCACCATGGATATCATGGCCCGGGTCGGGGATGAAAAGGCGGACGCCATCTATGTTCTGGGAGAACAGGGCCTGAACGTGCTGGCAAAGGACTCCTATCAGGCAGAGCTTCTGGACATGCTGCTCAACAATCTGGCTGTGGTGGAAAATCCTGTTTCCAAGGGCACCGGCAACGAGGTCACCATTGAGCAGATTGCTCTGTGGGACGCCCCCTTTGTGATTTTCGCCCCGGACAGCATCTATGACACCGTCGCCGAGGATCCCACCTGGAGCGGAATGTCTGCCATCCAAAGCGGAAACTATGTGAAAACCCCTTGCGGCCCTCACAACTGGATCGGCTCTCCCCCTTCCGTCCAGCGCTACCTGGGCATGATCTGGCTGCCCGCCCTTCTGTATCCCCAATACTGCGACTATGATGTAAAGGCAGATGTGCTGGAATACTACCAGCTGTTCTACGACTGCGCCCTTACCGACGAACAATATGCGTCCCTTGTGGCGGACGCCTTCCTCAAGCCCTGAACCGCGGAAGTGAGCCGCGAAATATTAGGAGAGAATTGGAAATCTGTGTGAAAATGGACAAACGTCCCTTTTCTACAGTTGCATTCCGGCGCAAAATGTTGTATACTTCTTCCCAAGAAGTCAAAGCTTGGGAAGCTCTGAACAAATCGGCAAGTGCTGGAAGCGAGAGATTTTGGCACAGCCGAAAGTTCCGGAAACGGAGGAATACTGTATGTATTTCCCGTTTTCGGAACTGAACGGATGGGGCAAAAGATCCGCTTCCCAGCCGCAGACGATTTATTCAGAGCTTCCCTTGTCTTTTTGACAGAGAAAGGAGCATGCTTCATGCCGCGATGGATGGAATATACCTTACTGGGCTACCTGTCCGGCAGCATTCTGTTTGCCCGGATTGCGGTTCGGTTTTTCGGAAAGGAAGGGGCCATCGAGGCCAGTTCCGACGGAAACCCCGGCGCCGCCAATGCCTTTGCCGCCGGATTTGACTGCGGAATGGTGACACTGCTGGGCGATCTGGCAAAGGGCTTTCTGCCCGTATTCCTATATTTACAGGGCCTGACAGGCGCTCTGCCTGCTGCCCGCCACCTGGCCTTTGTGCTGGCTGCCCCGGTGCTGGGCCATGCCTTCCCCGTTTTCTACCGCTTCAAGGGCGGAAAGGGAATCGCGGTCAGCTTTGGCTGTCTGCTGGGACTGCTGCCTCTGTGGCAGCCTGTGGTGATTCTGGCCGCCTGCTTTCTCACCTTCTCCCTGGTGGTGCGGATCACACCCAATTTCTACCGCACCGCGGTCACCTATCCCTGCGCCTTACTTGTTATGTACCTCACCCGCCAAAATTCCAGCGTTACCCTGGGATTTTTACTGATTGCCTCCGTGGTTTGTCTGCGTCTTCATCTCAGCAGGGAAACCCGGGAACAAATGGAAACGAAATGGATATGGATGCATTGATTTTATCCTGCGGCACCGGCGGCGGCCACAACGCAGCCGCCCGGGCCATGCAGGAAGCACTGGAACTCCGGGGACATCGTGCCCTGCTTATGAACCCCTATACCCTGCAAAGCCAAAAGCTGACAGAGCGAATTGACGAAGCCTACATCGGCATGGCCCAGAAAACGCCAACCCTCTTCGGGGCGGTGTATACCGCCGGAAATCTGTACCGGCGGCTGCCCTTCCCCTCTCCCGTTCAGCACGCGAACAACCACATGGTTCAGCTTATGGAGGATTTTCTGAAGGAGCATCACTTTGACGTGATTTTGATGCCCCATGTTTTTCCGGCGGAAATCCTTACCTGTATGAAGCGTCATGGCATTGATGTGCCGAAAACCATCTTCGTCGCCACGGACTATACCTGTATTCCCTTTACCGAGGAATGCGACTGTGATGCCTATGTGATTCCCTCTCCCGCTCTGACGGAGGAATTTGCGGGTCGAGGCATTCCCGCCGAACGGATTTACCCCCTGGGGATCCCCGTCCGTCAGGCCTTCCACCAGACCATGTCCAAAGAGGCTGCCAGGGAAATGCTGGGTCTGGAGCCGGATAAAAAATATATCCTCATTTCCGGGGGAAGCATCGGCGCCGGAAAGGTAGAAAAGGCTGTGAAGCTGCTTCGGGCCTTTGGCCAGGAGGATGACCGTCTTCGCCTCATTGCCATCTGCGGCAGCAATCTGTCCCTGTACCAGCAGCTGAGCAAAACCCCGGCGCCCTCCCTGCTGCTCATTGAACATACCGATCGGATGGCCGCCTACCTTCGTGCCTGCGATTTGTATCTGACCAAGCCCGGCGGTCTGTCCACCACAGAGGCGGCCGTGTCCGGCGTGCCCCTGGGTCTGCTGCCTCCCATTCCCGGCTGTGAAAGCCACAACCTTCGGTTCTTCCAGGAAAATGGCATGGGCCAGCCAGTCCGGGTCACGGAAAACGGCCTGAAAGAGATTCTCTCCCTTCTGGGCGATTCTCAGGCCCTGGATCAGATGGCTGCCTGTCAGGAACGGTTCATCCCCGGAGATGCGGCTGGTCAAATCTGCCAGCTGGCAGAATCCCTGCTGTAATACCAGGGGGAAACTGGTAAAACAGAAACGCACCGGGCCGTCTCGAGAGAGACGGCCCGGATTTTTTGGATACGCTTTTATATTCCCTGCTTTCCCTTCTTCATCAGCTTCCGGAAGAAGAGGAAGAAGGTAATCACAGTAACAATTGTGGCAGTCATGTCAGACACCGGCTCTGCCAGAAATACCGCGAAGGCTTTGTCCTGGAAGAACAGTGGCAAAAGGAAGATCAAAGGGATCAGCAGGATCAGCTTCCGCAGGCAAGCCAGGAACAGACTGGTTTTCGCCTGACCCAGGGCCACAAAGGCCTGCTGGCAGGCATTTTGGAAGCCCAGGCTGAAGCCACAGGCCAGGAAAATTCCCAGCGCCCACTGGGAGTATTCCACCAATGCCTGGTCATTGGTAAACAGTCTGGGGAAAAATCCCGGAAACAGCCGCACCAGCAGCCAGAACACTGTGGTGTACCCTGCACAGGCGACCAGCTGGCAGTAGAAGGCCTCCTTCACCCGCTCCAGCTTCTTTGCGCCATAGTTGAAGCTGATAATGGGCTGACCGCCCTGGCAGATGCCAGCGGTGGGCATCATCAGCAGCTGATTGATGGAGTTCAGCACCGTCATAGCGCCCACCGCCGTGTCTCCGCCGTATCGGGCCAGAGAGGAGGTGAAGCTGACGGACAGGAGACTTTCCGTGGACACCATCACAAAGCTGGATACACCCAGCCCCAGGCAGGGCATGATGATGTTTTTCTCCAGGCCCATGGCAGAGGGGCGCAGCTTCAGGATTGTCTTCTTGCCTGTCAGGAATTTCAGGATCCAAGCCGCGCTGATCAGCTGGCTCAGCACCGTAGCGATGGCCGCTCCCGCCACATCCAGATGGAACACAAAAATGAAGATGGGATCCAGAATGATGTTGATGACCGCGCCGATCACGGTGGTGAGCATGCTCATTTTCGCAAAGCCCTGGGTGGTCAGGAAGGGGTTCAGGCCCATGACCAGGAGGACGAACACAGAGCCAAGAATATAAATTCTGCCATAGCGCAGGGCATAGGGTAACGTGGCGTCAGAGGCGCCAAACAGCCGCAGCAGCGCCGGGGCGCTGAAGTAGAACACAGCGGTCAGCACCACTGCCATGCCCATCAGAAAGGTGAAGCAGTTGCCCAGAATCTTTTCCGCCTCCTCCCGATTTCCCCGGCCCATGGCCATGGCCGCTCTTGGCGCGCCGCCGGAGCTTGCCAGCATAGCAAAGGCGGTCAGTAGCATCAGTATGGGTGTGAACAGCCCCACGCCGGTCAGGGCCAGGCCGCCGATTTCCGGGATGTGGCCGATGTAGATCCGGTCTACCACATTATACAGGAGGTTGATCACCTGTCCCACCACAGCGGGGACGGCCATCTGCACCAT
This sequence comes from uncultured Oscillospiraceae bacterium, assembly GCA_964394055.1. Taxonomy (GTDB): domain Bacteria; phylum Bacillota; class Clostridia; order Oscillospirales; family Oscillospiraceae; genus Faecousia. The sequence continues at coordinate 2,257 of CAYMWT010000078.1, read as the reverse complement.
CCATTTCTTTACGCTTCCCGTTCCCAGATCCTTTCTGGGTGCTTCCTTATCCATAAGCTTCCTTCTTTCAAGAGATCAATCGGGTACGCTATGCCGTACCCGTTTTTTACATTTCCGCTTTGATGGTGGAGATCAGAATGTCTCCCGCCACCACCCGATCCTCCGCCGCAAAGCCATCGGCAAAGTTGTCAGAGTAGATCACCTGGGCATTGGGTGGGAATTCATCGTCACCCTCCCAGAGAAGAATCTGCATCTGGTAATTTCCCACCAAAGAAAACTGGTATCCGGCATCTCCGTGGGGCAGCCGGATTCCACCCAGCTTTTCCGATGCCTTTCGGAAGGCATCAATCCTGGTGCCAAAGGTGAAGGCCGCCCGGGTCAGCACTCGGCCGGTGTAGGGCTTGATATACATTTCCCCCCAGGGCATTTCCCGGAAGGTCTTCCAGCTTCCCGTCCAGGGAATGTCCCTGCTCTCCATAAGATAGCGAAGCAGGAAGGTCTGGGTGGGCAGGGGCGGCAGCTTTCCTCCGTCCAAAGCCGTGATTTCATACACCGGGTGGGAAATGGCATAGCTGCGGCCCAGCAGCTTTACCGTAAATTTCTCCCCGTCCCAGCTCACGTCACTCAGCCGCTGGGTCACGTCCTCGGGCTTTACTTCCCGAAACAGCGCCTCATAGTGCGCAAACGGAACCTCTTCCTTGTGATTTTCAATTTCCATAACATATCTCCTTCGCTTTTTGGGAAAACCGCTCAGGCCAATTGCCCACAGTAATCCAGGATCACATTGCCGCTTTCGTCCGGGGTCGTGTACCGGGGGCAGTTATACCGTTCCAGGAACCAGCCTCCCGGTGCCATGTTCCATCCCGCCGCTGTCCAGGCGTGCAAGCTGGCCTCATGAGCCGGCATGCCAAAGAGATCAGCTGAGCCGTCTTTTCCATACAGATAGCAGACGCCCCAGTCTCCTCCGGCGATATTCACGGATGCAAAGCCCTGGGGCACCGGGTCTTCCAGCGCCATGAAAATACCGATCCAGTATTCAAAGCCTGCCTCGGTACAGCGCATAGCACCCAAAAAGTCATCGCTGATTGTTTCCATACCGCCTGTCCCCCGCAGGCGCTCAAACCAACCGTTTGCAAACCACTGTCCCCAGTGGGCGGCAAAGGAGCCGTTTTCATCCCGATCGGCGTCGGTATACCGCTTGCCAATAAGCTTGACGGACGGAAGCGTCTCCCGGTGACAATCCAATATTTTAACCATGCTATTCCTCCTGCGCATCCCGGGCAAAGGGGTTTCCATACCCGGGTTTCCCCTTATTCATGCAATTCCAGCGGCAATCCCTCCGGGTCATAGAAGAAGGTCATATTCCCTCCTGCCATGGGATCCGGGCGAATTTCCTCCACCCGCACTCCCATCGCCTTCAGCTCCTGTACCGTCTGCTGAATGCTCTCCGTCCGGAAGCACAGATGCCGGTAGCCCAGATGAGGCTCGGTCGGACGCTCCGATATCTTGCCGCTTTGAAAGATTTCCAGCCGTGCCTCTCCCCGCTGACAGTCCAGCCGCCGGGTGCCGCTGGGGAACTCATATTCCCCCAGCACCTGAAAGCCCAGCTTATTGACGTAGAAGTCCTTTTCCCCTTCATAATCCGCGGCATTGATCGCCACATGATGTACCATTCCCAGTTCCATATTACATTTCCTGTACACTGTGGGGGAACAGTCTGGCATCGGTATGGGGCAGGAAGCAGGCCGCCACAAAGGCGTCCATGTACCCGGGATGGGTGCTCAGCTCCAGATAGGTCATATTGGCCGCCACTTCCCCGGTTTTCCGGCAGGCCTCGTCGCTCATTACCATGGCGTAAGCACCGGCCAGAGAGGAGTTTCCAATATAGCGGAATTTCTCCAGCTCCACGTCAGGGAACATGCCGATGTTCACCGCGTTCTTCATGTTGATGCCGCTGCCAATGCCGCCGGCGACGTATACCTTGTCGATCATGTCCACGGTCATATCCACGGAGCTCAGCAGGGTGTCGATGGCGGAGAAGATAGCGCCCTTGGCCCGGATGAAGTTGTCAATATCCACCTCATTGAGGGACACCTCTCTTCCGGTCTCCGACTCCTCCGGCTCTGCCAGCACATACCGTCCCATGCCATGGGCATCCCGGCGGATCCGGTGTCCCTCCCGGACAAACAGGCCCTTGGCGTTGATGATACCGCAGCGGAACAGTTCGGAAATCAGGTCGATGATGCCGCTGCCGCAG
>CAYMWT010000077.1:6317-9011 GCA_964394055.1 uncultured Oscillospiraceae bacterium | reverse complement strand
GCTCCAATGCTTTTCGTAACGAATTTCCATAGTCTTCTCCTATCTCTTTATGCTAAGTCTTACAGCCCCAGGCAATCCATAAATACGGGGATCTGCTTCTCCCAGGAGGCCTCCGAATGGGTGCCGCCGGGAACAATCCGCAGAGCCAGATTCACCCGCTTGGTCAGCAGCAGGTGGGCGGTGGAGATAATGGCCTCGGCAGAGGCGGCATGGTTGAACATCTCATTTTCACCGTAGTCCATATAAATGGTGGTGTCCCGGCGGATATGGGCACGGGCTACCATTTCCAGCACCTTCCCCGGCGCCACCCACAGGCTGGGAGACAGGCAGGCTCCACGCTGGTAAATGTGATTGTAGGTGGTCACGCCGTACAGGGCGATCAGGCCGCCCATGGAGGAACCGGCCAGAATGGTATTCTTCCGATCCGGCAGGGTGCGGTAGGTTTCATCGATGTAGGGCTTCAGCTCCTTGACCATCCAGTTCATCATGGCAGCGCCCTTTCCCTTGATCTTGCCATGCTCCGAATTTTCGTAGGTCAGAGGGGAATACTCCACCAAACGGCGGTTTCCCTCGTGGTTGCACTCCACGCCCACAATAATCAGCTGCTTTCCGCTTTCCCGCATGTACTTGTCCATGCCCCAGGACTTGCCGAAGGTGGCGTCCTCGTCAAAGAAAACATTGTGTCCGTCAAACATATACATGACCGGGTAGCGCTGCTCCGGGTTCTCCTCATACCCCTCCGGCAGACACACATAGGCCCTGCGGGGACGATCCCCGGACAGCTTCGGAATCGTCACATCCCACTTGATCACCATGATACGGTTTCCTCCGATTGTTCACAATAATTTCAAAGTGGATATAGTATAATTCCCAATCCCCGGATTGTCAACCGTCCCGGGAAGAAAATATGCTTTTCCACAAAAAGCATTTGCCCACAGGCTGTGGACAGGTCATATTGACCATATGTGGTCGCCCTTTGCCTCACAGAAAAATTCCCCGGTTTCAAAACCGGGGAATTTTCTGCTATTTCAGTTCCTTCAACGCCGCCTGGATCTGGGGATCCTCCTCCGGCGGAATCATATCATAGTAAATTTCTGCCGCGGTCTCTTCGTCTACAGTGACGATTTTGTCCGGGGTTACCCCTACGCCCGCCAGATTCTTTCCCTTGGGCGTGAAATACTCGCCGATGGACAAGGACACGGCGGAGCCGTCGTTCAGGTGGAAGGTGGTCTGGAAATAGCCCTTGCCAACGGTTTTTTCTCCGACCACAACCGCCGCCTCATTTTCCTGAAGGGCTGCCGCGAAGAATTCCGCCGCGGAATAGCTGTTGCCGTTCACCAACACAGCCATGGGCAGCTCCAGACAGTTCTCGTCGGAATAGTCCACATTTTCCTTGCCGCTGTAATCCACGGTGTGGAATACCTCGCCCTCCGGCAAGAGATAGTCCAGCACCTTCACCAGCTCATCGGCATAGCCGCCGGGATTGTTGCGGACGTCGAAAATCAGCTTTTCCGCGCCCTGATCCCGCAGGGCCTCAATGGCGGCGATGGTCTCCTGGGCACAGCGCTCGTCGAAATTCGCAATGGTCACAAGGCCGGTTTTGCCTTCCAGCATCTGATAGGCAGCCACCGCTGTCTCTACCTTCCGCCGCTCCACCGGCACGGTTACCGTTTCTCCGGTTCGGAGAACCGTCAGATTGACGCTGGTTCCCTGCTCTCCCTTGACCAGATCCCGAACCTCCTCCGAGGACATGCCCCGGACGTCCTGATCCCCTACCAGAATCAGCAGATCATTTACCTTCAGCCCCGCTTCCTCCGCAGGGCCGCCGGGAGTCACAGACAGGATCAAAAATCCGCTGTCATCCTCCTGGGTCTGTATGGTGATGCCTACCCCCACATAGGCGTTGGTCATCTGCTCCTCATAGGCTTCATAGGATTTCGCCGGAATGTAGTAGCTCCATCGATCACCGGTAGCGGTGACCATGGCATTGGCCGCCGCGTCCTCCAGTTCCTCCGAATCCGCCTCCCCGATGAACCGCTGCTGGATCAGGGTTTCCAGCTGTTCCAGCTTGGAGGGTTCTTCCGAATGCCCGGTCAGTCCCAGGGTTATCATAGTCGCCAACGCTGCCACCATCACATAGGAGCACAGCAGCAAGAGTTTCTTTTTCATCTTTCTTCCACCACTTTCTCATGACAGGATACCCCAAAAGGCCCTCTTTCACACGCCTTCCGGGCTTCCTGACCCTATTCAGGAAACATAGGCGTTGGGATTCACCGGAACCCCCTGGTAGGAAATGCCAAAGTGGAGATGATCGCCGGTGGCGTTTCCGCTGGCGCCCATAGCCCCGATGTTGTCACCGGCTCCCACAATGGTGCCGGAGGTGACGCTGATGGAATCCAGGTGCATATAAATGGAGGAAAATCCGTCCTGATGGTCGATCTTGATGTAGTTTCCTGCGGTTTGGCTGTATCCGGTGGTGACAATGCCCGGCCGGGCCGCCCAGACCGCGTCGCCGGTTTTTCCGTCAATGTCGATGCCCTGGTGGTTGGTGGATGCCATGCTGTTTGGCGCTTCCCGATGGCCATAGGGGCTGGAAATGGCATGGGTAGAGGTGGGCCAGAGCCAGCCATCGCTGCCTCCGGCACTGGGGGCCGCGCTCTGGCCTCCCTGATTGCCCTGGGCTGCCTCCTGGGC
>CAYMWT010000077.1:0-6217 GCA_964394055.1 uncultured Oscillospiraceae bacterium | reverse complement strand
CCTGGGCTGCCTCCTGGGCCGCCACATAGGCCGCCCATTCCGCCTGCTTGGCGGCAGTGTAGGCAACCTCCATGGCGCTGATCTGCTTTACGAATTCCGCGTCCTGCTTCTCAAACTCCTCTTCCAGGGCCATCAGATCATCGGCTCTCACCAGCAGCTCCTGGATCAGGGCGTCCGCCTCTGCCCGTTTGCCGTCCATGGCATCCTGGGTGTCCTTCAGCTCCTGCTTGGCTGCTTCCAAATCTGCCTTTTCCCCTTCCAGATCCGTCTGGGCCTGCTCCACCGCGGCGGCGGCATCGCCCATTTCCTTCAGGCGTCTGGCATCGGCGTCGGCAATTTCCTCCACCATGTTCAGCCGGTCAAGCAGATCAGAGAAGCTGTTGGCCTTGAACAGCACCTCCCAGTAGGAGATTTCTCCCTCCTCCTCCATGGCCCGTACCCGAACCTTGTTTTCCTCGTTCATTTGCAGATACCGGACCTCCGCATTGTCCAGCTCGTCCTGCTTATCCGCAATGAGGCTGTTATAGGAGGTGATCTGCTCATTGATGTTGATGACCTGGGTATTCAGCAGCTGGATCTCCTGATCGATGACATTCTTCTTTGCGATGATGTCCGCGATCTCGTCCTCGTTTTCCTGATACTGACTCTGAACCTCCTCGATCTTCTTGCCGATCTCTTCCTTTTCCTTTTTCAGCTGGTTGATCTGATTGCGGATGGTGGCGGAGGACGCCGCGTGGGCCTTGATGGGAATTAAGCTGAACACCAGGGTCAGCACCATGACCGCCGCCATGATCCCAGCGAGAATGGATATGATCCGTTTGCGATTTTTCATAACTTGCTCCTTTTCCGGGCTGGAAGTATTTCCCTTTCTGTCATGGTTGCAAGGATTCCCACAGTCAGAAAACTGTGGGAATCACGCTTTTTTAAGAAACGTAGGCGCAGGGGTTTACATAAACACCATTGTACATAATGCCAAAATGGAGATGATCACCGGTAGCCGTGCCGGTGGCGCCCATCTCTCCGATGGTGGTTCCGGCGCTGACGTTGTCTCCTGCATATACGCAGTAGCTTTTCAGGTGCATATAAATGCTGGAAAAGCCGTCGTGATGGTCGATCTTCACATAGTTGCCCGCGGAATTGCCCCAGCCGGACGCAACCACGGTGCCGGCCTTGGCGGCCCAGACTGTGTCTCCGGTATTGCCGTCAATATCAATGCCCTGATGGTAAGTAGATGCGCCGGAGGTCGGGGCGGTACGATAGCCGAAGGGACTGGTAATGGAGCGGGCCGAAGTGGGCCAAACCCATCCGCCGCCACCGGAGCTTCCGCCCGAGCTGCTGCCGGAGCTTCCTCCGGAGGAGCCGCTGCTGCCGTTGCTCCCGGAGCCTCCCTCCCCGCTGGGCTGGGTCGCCTGGGTCATGGTTGCCTTATAGGCCTCCCATTCCGCCTGCTTGGCGGCGTTGTAGGCAAGCTCCATGGTCTTGATCTGTTCCAGGAACTCCTCGTCCTTTTGGGCGAACTCCTCCTCCAGGGCTTCCAGATCGTCGGCCTTGCTCAAAAGCTCCTGAAGCAGAGCGTCGGCCTCCTCCCGCTTGCTGTCCATTTCCGCCTGGGTCGCGTTCAGCTCTTCCTTGGTTGTTTCCAGGTCGGCCTTTTCCGCTTCCAGCGCGGTCTGGGCGTCCTCCACAGCGGCGGCGGCTTCGCCCATTTCCTTCAGGTGTCTGGCATCGGCGGCGGCAATTTCCTCCACCATGTTCAGACGATCCAGAAGATCGGAGAAGCTGTTTGCCTTAAACAGCACCTCCCAGTAGGAAACCTCGCCTTCCTCCTCCATGGTCCGAACCCGAACCTTGTTTTCCTCACTCATTTGCTGATACCGTTCCTCGGCATTGTCCAGCTCGTCCTGCTTGTCCGCAATGAGGAGGTTAAAGGAGGAGATCTGCTCATTGATGTTGGTCACCTGGGTGCTCAGCAGCTGAACCTCCTGGTCGATCACATTTTTCTTCGCGATGATATCCGCGATTTCGTTTTCGTTTTCCTTATATTGACCCTGGACTTCCTTGATCTTGTCCTGGATCTCGGTTTTTTCCTTCTTCAGCTGGTTGATCTGCTTCCGGATCTCGCTGGACGAGGCGGCGCTGGCCGTGATGGGCAGCAGGCTCATCACCAGAGTCAGCAGCATTACCGCCGCCATGATCCCCGCGATCAGGGATACAACTTGCTTGCGTTTTTTCATAGAACACTCCTTTGCTGTCCGCCCCCTCCCTCCTGCTCCGCAGCTGGAAAAGGGCCGACAGACTCATTGGATATATGCCAGAGGGTTGACGTAGGTTCCGGCATAGGAAATGCCGAAATGGAGATGGGGGCCGGTGGACAATCCAGTGCTGCCCACATAGCCGATCAGCTGTCCCTGGGACACGTTCTGTCCCGCGGACACCACATAATTTGTCATGTGCATATAGATGGAGGAGAATCCATCCAGATGGTTGATGCTCACATAATTGCCAGCGCCGCCTGCCTGATAGGAGGCAACGGTCACCTTTCCCGCCCGGGTAGCGTAAATGGGCGTACCCTGGGCACAGGCCATATCGATGCCGTTGTGCATTCTCTGGGTCTTCAGAATGGGATGGGTGCGCATACCGAAGGGGCTGGAAATCCGGTAGCCGGAAACCGGCGTCGTCCAGGTGGAATTGGAGGGTGGATTGGTGCCCTGCAAGGCAAGCTTTGCCAGGTACTCGTCGTACTTTGCTTCCTCCAGATCCTTTTCCTTGGCGGCGATTTCCTGCATCAGGTCATCCTGAAGGGCCTCCGACTCTTCCAGAAGCATCTGGAATTCCTCGGCCTTCTTTTCCAGCTCATGGAGCAGCTCGTCGGATTCCTTCCGTTTTTCCTCCAGCTTCTCCTCGTCCACCTTCAGTTCCTCCCGGACGCCTTCCAAATTGACCTTTTCGGCTTCCAGGCCCTCCTGGGTGGCGTTGACCAGATCCGCGGCAATGCGCATCTGCTCGATCCGGCGGCGATCCGCGGCGGCGATTTCGTCCACCATGTTGATCCGATCCAGCAGATCCGTAAAACTGCTGGCCTTGAAAATAACCTCCCAGTAGCTGACGGTACCGCCTTCCTCCATGGCCCGGACACGAAGCTGGTTGGCCTCGCTCAGCTCCCGAAGCTCGGTTTTCGCGCTGTCCAGCTCCTCCTGGGCATCGGCAATCAACTGACCGTAAGCGGCAATCTGCTCATTGGTGGAAACGATCTTGTCGCTGAGCAGGGTCATCTCCTGGTCTATGGAGGACTTTTGGGCAACAATATCCTCCATATTGCTGTAATTGGCGCTATACTGCCGCTGAATCCCATCGATTTCCTTCTGAATGGCGGCATTCTTTTCTTCCAGCGCGTTGATCTCCTTCTGGATATCCGCGGAGGAAGCTGCCTGGGTCTGGATGGGCAGCGCTCCGATCAGCAGCGCCGCCGCAAGCACCACGCCCCATACCCGACGGGCGGTTTTCTCTCTGTCTGAGGTCTTCATACTTACACGTCCATAAACTTACGAATTGAGGTCCAGCTGCCCACGATGCCCACGAACATACCCGCGGCGGCAAAGATGGCAACCAGAGGCAGGAGGATCTCCTGAAAATCCACGAAGTGGAACAGCTGCAGGGAGTCGATGCCCTCTACCTTCTGCACCAGGGCATCATAGCCTGCCCATTCCAGGCCAAAGGCCAGCACAGCGCCGGTCATGCCCAGGGTGAAGCCCTCCACCACGAAGGGCAGTCGGATAAAGCCGTTGGTCGCGCCCACCATTTTCATTATGGCGATTTCGTCCTTCCGGTCATACATGGCAAGCTTGACCGTGTTGGAAATGATCAGCAGGCTCACCACCAGCAGCACGGCGATGATGGCCAGGGACACCAGGTGCAGCACGCTCTGGATGGTGCTGAAGCCCTCAGCCAGCTCGTAGGCCGCGTCGGTCTTGGCAACTCCCGGGATCTGCTTGAGCTGCTCGTCGGTCTCCTTCATTCTGGTGTTGTCCTCCAGGGTCACCACATACCGGTGGCGCAGATCGGAGGCCTGGACGCCGTTGAAGGCGTTGTCGCCGTTGTGGTCGGAAATGAAGTCCTCCAGGGCTTCCTCCCGGGAAACAAAGGTGGCCTGCAAAACGTTGTCCAGAAGGTTGATCTTCGTTCCGATGCTTCTTGCCTCCGCGTCGGACAGGTCGCTGTCGATAAGTACCAAAATCTCACTGGTCTTGTTCAGGTCTTCCACCATCACATCCAGGTTGTATGCCAGGGCAGAGAAGCTGCCCACGATCACAAGACAGGCCACCGTGACGCACACAGCGGCAAAGGACATAAAGCCGTGAAGAAAGATTCCACGAAAGCCCTCTTTCAGCAGATATCCCAGATTATTCAGCTTCATGGTTGTATTCCTCCTCTGTTCCGTCGCTGACCACTAACCCATCGTTGATGGCAATGACCCGCTTATGGAATACATTTACCAGGTTCTGGGCGTGGGTGACCACCAGAAGGGTGGTTCCCAGGTTGTTGATCTCCTGAAGCAGTGCCATGATCTCAAAGGCCCGCTCCGGATCCAGGTTGCCGGTAGGCTCGTCCGCAATGATGGTGGAGGGGTTATTCACCAGCGCCCTGGCAATGGCCAGTCTCTGCTGCTCACCACCGGACATCTCATTGGGGTGCCGGTTGATTTTATTTTCCAGGCCCACCAGCTCCAGCACATAGGGTACCCGTTCCTTGATCTCCTTTTCCCTGGCGCCGATGACACGCATGGCAAAGGCCACATTCTGGTAGACGGTCATTTTATCGATCAGCCGGTAATCCTGGAACACGGTGCCAACGGTGCGCCGCAGGTAGGGAATCTCACGCTTGCGGATCCGCTCCAGAGAGTAGCCGTTGACATGGACGGTGCCGGAGGTGGGCTTCAGCTCACCGGTGATCAGTTTGATAATGGTAGATTTTCCGGAACCGGAGGGGCCAACCAGGAAGCAGAACTCTCCGTCCTCGATCTGCATGGAAACGCCGTTTAAGGCCCGATTTCCCTGCTCATAAGATTTCACAACATCTGTAAATTGTATCATACACATTCTCCTAACCAGGCCTGAGGCCCAAAGGTCATTTTGCCCGTAGTGTAACCGAATTGTAACACAATGTGGTGTTTTTGTCAATCCTTCTTCCGTGAAAACTCTGTCGAATGGGCAGGAAATTCATGAATTTGTAACATTTTTATCGGCCCTGATCCCCTGAAACTGGAAAACAGCCTGTTTTCAGGAAGGTTTCAGGGAAGTGGGCTTCATCTGTCTTTTTTGAAATCTCTTCCCTTTGGCATTCCTCCGTTTTCCAATGCGGCCTGATAGAATAGCTTAGGAAGCTCTGAATAAATCGGCAAGTGCTGGAAGCGAGAGATTTTGGCACAGCCGAAAGTTCCGGAAACGGAGGAATACTGTATGTATTTCCCGTTTTCGGAACTGAACGGATGGGACAAAAGATCCGCTTCCCAGCCGCAGACGATTTATTCAGAGGTTCCCTTATGCACAGCAGGCATTTGCCCAATGGAGAAGCAAAAACAGGAGGTAGCAAATTGGCAATTTACGGGTACATCCGGGTCAGCAGCCGGGATCAGAATTCGGATCGGCAGTTCATTGCCCTGAGAGAGGCAGGCGTGGAAGCGCGCAACACGTTTTCGGACAGGCAGTCCGGGAAGGATTTCAACCGGCCTCAATACAAAAAGCTGCTGCGAAAGCTGAAAAAAGACGATCTGCTCTACATCAAGAGCATTGATCGTCTTGGGCGAAACTATGAAGAAATCCAAAATCAGTGGCGGGTACTGACCAAGGAGAAGGGCATCGACATTGTAGTGCTGGATATGCCCCTGCTGGACACCCGCCGGGGCAAGGATCTGATGGGCACCTTTTTAAGCGACATTGTATTGCAGGTGCTGTCCTTTGTAGCGGAAAACGAGCGGACAAACATCCGTCAGCGCCAGGCGGAGGGCATTGCCGCGGCCAAGGCAAAGGGCATACGCTTTGGCCGTCCGCCGGAACCGTTGCCGAAAAGCTTTTACAATGCTTACCGGCGTTGGAAAGCGGGAGAAATTACGGGCACTCTGGCAGCGAAGGAATGCGGAATGCCCCTGTCCACCTTCCGTTACCGGGCAGACGCTTATGGAAAGGACAAGTCCGTGTAGCTTTACAGAAATGTGTACTTT
>CAYMWT010000076.1:0-9235 GCA_964394055.1 uncultured Oscillospiraceae bacterium | reverse complement strand
CGGCCCTCCATGCGCCGGGCCATGGAGGCGTCCGGAGGAGAGGTGCGGCTGCTGCGTTACGGTGACCCGGCGGGGAAAAGCTGCTACATCCGTTCCGCTCAGTTCGTAATTTTCCTGGCAATCCGTCAGCTCTGGCCCAGAGCCAGGGCGAAAATGAGCTGCACCCTGGGTTCCAGCGTGTATTTTTCCGTGGAAGGCCAGCCGGACTTTTCAGCGGCGGCACTGAAGGCCCAGGCGGCAAAGCTGGTGGCGCAGGACATCCCGCTCATCCGTCGCCGGGTGCCCCTGGAGGAGGCCATCGCCCGGTATGAGAAAGACGGCCAGACCGACAAGGCAAGACTGCTGTCCCTGCGGAAGCAGGATTATTTCGACGAATATGCCTACGGGGATTTCGCGGACTACTATTATGGAGAAATGGTGCCCTCCACCGGATACCTGACGGTGTGGGATATCCTGCCCGCGGACGGGGGCTTTGTGTTTGTCTATCCGGACGATCAGAACCCGGAGGTGTGCGCCAGGGTTCCCTCCATGCCAAACTTCTTCTCCGTGTTCAGCGAGGGAGAGCGCTGGTGCTCTCTGATGGAATGCGAGACGGTAGCAGACCTGAACGACCTGACAAACAGCGGCGGCCTCCGGGAGCTGATCCGGGTGAACGAGGCCCTCCATGAGAAGCGGTTCTCCCAGGTAGCGGATCAGGTATGCGATCACGGAGCAAAGGCGGTGCTGCTGGCAGGCCCCAGCTCCTCGGGTAAGACCACCTCCGCCAACCGTCTGGCCACCCAGCTGCGGGTGCATGGGAAAAAGCCCATTTACATGGGCCTGGACGACTACTACATTGACCGGGACAAGATCGCCCCGGGGCCGGACGGAAAGCTGGATCTGGAGCACATCAACACTATTGACACTGAGCTTTTCCGGGAGGACATGGAAAGGCTTCTCCGGGGAGAGGAGGTGGAGCTGCCCAGCTTCAACTTCCTCACGGGAAGACGGGAATGGCGGGGACACAGGCTGCGCCTCCATCCCGACTCGGTGATCATCGTGGAAGGCCTTCACGGGCTGAACCCGGCCATGGTGCCGGAGGGCGTGGATCACAACCTGGTTTTCCGGCTCTACGTCAGCCCCCTGCTGCCCCTGAACCTGGACGACCACAACCGGATTCCCACCAGCTACCTGCGGCTGCTGCGGCGGATCGTCCGGGACTACGAGACTAGAGGGGCCTCGGTGCAGCACACCTTGTCCATGTGGGATTCGGTGCAGCGGGGAGAGAAGCGGTGGATCTTCCCATACCAGGAAAACGCCGACGTGATCTTCAACAGCTCCACCCTCTATGAGCTGGCGGTGCTGAAAAAGCACATCTTCCCCCTGCTGACAGCGGTGCAGCCGGAGGACGAATGCTTCGACCAGGTGCGCTCCATTGTCAAGGTGCTCAACTACGTTCAGGAGGCGGATGTGGACGACGAGATCCCGCCCACCAGTCTGGTGCGGGAGTTCATCGGCGGCAACAGCTTCTACAGAAAATAAAAATGCGGGCCGCCTCACAGCGAGGCGGCCCCAGGCATATTCAGATTCAAGACAGAATGGGCGGCGCGGGGAAGCTCAGCAGGAGAGAGAAGGCGACGCACACCACGATACAGATAAAAATGGTCACCATCCACAGACTCCGTCTGCGCACAAATTCTCCGGTCAGGTACAGCCAGCCGGTGCATAAAAGGGAACCAAAAATGGAGATAATGGCGGTTATAACCTTGAAAACCGACCATCCCATCCGGGAACATACCAAAAACAGGATAAACACAAGCACATCGCCCAGAATGACCCGGGTCATAATGCGCTCCATTTCACGGTAACGGTTACGTTTTGCCACTTCTCATCCCTCCAGAAGAGTTTCAGTTGTAACTATGATAACACACCGGATCGAAAAATGCAATAATTTCTGAAAGAAAGGTAAAATTTTTCGAAAAGCTTGCGTTGCGTCAAAAGCAATGGTATAATATCCCCAATTATGATGGAAAAGGATTGAGAAAAAGCGCCGATGGTGGAACCGCAGTACCGATTGGAGGGGATCGTCCATACCCGCAGTGAGGTTATGGAGGATTTTGAAGGGCCTCTGGATGTCATATTTGAGCTGCTCAGCAAAAATAAAATAGAGATTCAGGACGTGTCCATCTCCGCCATTCTGGAGCAATATCTGGGCTATCTGGAGGAGCGCAAGCGGATGGATATGGAGATCGCCAGTGAGTTCATCACCATGGCCTCTCACCTGATGCTGATTAAAACCAAGATGCTGCTTTCCGCCGCTGAGCAGGCGGAAGCGGAAAGCGAGCTGGATCTGCTGCGCCAGTCTCTGGTGGAGCGCAAGCGGAAGGAGGCCATGGAACAGATCCGCGTTGCCGTGGCCCAGCTGGAACCCAGGAACGAGATCGGCCGGTGCCTGTTTCCCAAGGAGCCGGAGCCGCTGCGCCGGGAGCAGGGCTACCGGTATCAGCATGAGGTGCGGGATCTGCTCCGGGCCCTGGATGCCATTACCGAGCGGAACCAGAGGCAGCTGCCGCCCCCTGCCACGAACTTCAAGGGGATCGTAGGCAAGGAGCCATACCCGGTGGGCCGGAAGGCGGGAGAAGTCCTGCGCCAGCTGGTGCTGCGGGGAATGGAGCGGCTGAAAAATCTGTTCCGGGGAAACAAAAGCCGGTCGGAGGTGGTGGCCACCTTCCTGGCCATTCTGGATTTGTGCAAAACCAATTCCGTAACACTGGAGGACGACGTAAACGGAGAAAATCCCAACGTCAGGCTGCTCAGCGATGGGGAGAGAAGGGAGCTGACCGGAAATGGAATTTGAAGAGCTTCAGCGGGCCATTGAGGCCATCCTCTTTGCCGCGGGAGAGCGGCTGGACATAGCCCGACTGGCTGCCGCATTGACGGCAGACCCATCGGATGTGGAGCAGGCGGCGGACGCCCTTGCCAATGAATACGCCTTCCAGCGCCGGGGAATCCGGATATTGAAGCTGGAAAAGGGATATCAGATGGTCTCCTCCGGGGAGATGGCGGACTTTGTGACAAAGGCCCTGGAAACCCGGAAGCCGCCCAAGCTTTCCTCCTCCCAGCTGGAAACCCTGACCATCATTGCCTACTATCAGCCGGCCACCAAGGCCATGGTGGAACAGATCCGGGGCGTGGACAGCGCCTACAGCGTGGCGGCCCTGTTAAATAAGAAGCTGATCGAGGAGGCGGGACGCCTGAACGTGCCGGGACGGCCCATTCAGTACAGAACCACCCCGGACTTCCTGCGTACCTTCGCCCTCAGCTCCCTGGAGGAGCTTCCGCCCATTGACAAGATCGCCTTCGGAGAGCCCATCGAGGTGCCGGAGCAGCCGGGAGAAGGCTGATGGGCTGGCTGATTGCCCTGGGGATTCTGATTCTCCTGGGAGCGCTGCCCCTGGGCATCCGCGTCCGCTATGACGAGGACGGGATCATTGCCGATGCCCTGGCAGCCCGCGTTCCCATCCGGCTGTACCCCAGGAAGAAAAAGAAGCCGGAAAAGAACCCGAAAGAAGCAGCCAAGGAAGAAACGCCACAGAATAAAACGAAGTCCTCACAGCCGAAAAAAACCGCGAACCCGTCCGGGAATCCCCAGCCCAGGGAGAAAAAGGGAGGCAGCCTCACGGACTTCCTGCCTCTTGTGAAGGTGGGACTGAACCTTCTGGGGGACTTCCGCCGGAAGCTTCGGGTGAACCGGCTGGAAGTGAAGCTGATCCTGGCAGGGGACGATCCCTGCGACCTGGCCACCAATTATGGCCGGATCTGGGCGGCCATCGGGAACCTGATGCCCAGGCTGGAACGGTTCCTGGTGATCCAAAAGCGGGACATCGATGTACAGTGCGACTTTATGGCGGACAAAACCCTGGTGACAGCCCGGCTGGACATGACCATAACCCTGGGAAGACTGCTGGCTCTGGCTGTGGTCTACGGAATCCGGGGGTTGAAGGAATTTATCAGACTGAAAAATAAAGGAAAAGGCGGTGCCGAACATGAGCGAAAAGCTACCGAACATGATGAAGACAACCATTGAGAAGATCAAGGAAATGGTGGACGTGAATTCCGTCATTGGAAATCCCATCCAGACCCCGGACGGCGTGACCATCATCCCCGTGAGCAAGGTCAGCGTGGGCTTTGGAGGCGGCGGAAGTGACTTTGCCAGCAGGAAGCCCGGCGAGGACGGGGGCTTCGGCGGCGGCAGCGGCGGCGGTGTGAAGGTGACGCCTCTGTGCTTCTTGATCGTCAAGGACGGAAACGTGCGGATGATGTCCGTGCCCACTCCGGCCAACTCCACAGCGGATCGGATTGTGGAAATGCTGCCCGATACCCTGGATAAGATTTCCGCGTTTATGGACGCAAAGAAGGAGGAGAAGGCGTAAGCTTTCCCCTGACTTGCGGGACTTTCTCGTGAATTTTGCGGCCACTTTGCGAAGATGTTGCTGTAATTTTCTGTAACTTTTTCTCGCTTGTGAATGGATTTTATCATTACTCGAAAAAATCTTGAACAAATTCACAGGAAAAACCCAGGGTGAAAAGAGAAAAATAAGAAAAAGCCTTTGAAAGTGTCCTCCAATGTTGACTGCCTAATTTTCTCTGGAATCCATTTTTTTCCTGAAGAGAACCTAACCTAAGAGAACCTAAGAGAACCTAAGAGAACAGAATAGAATAGAACCAAACCTAAGGGGGCAACCTAGGTTTGGGTGAGAGAAATGAAACGATTTTTTGCCGGAACGGTGGCTGCGCTGATGGCTGCCGTTCTGTTTTTCCCGCTGAAGGCTCAGGCGGTATCTGCCAGACGGGCCTATGTGCTGGACGCGGTCAGCGGACGGATTCTCTATCAGAAGAATCCGGAGGAGCGCAGCCTCATTGCCAGCACCACCAAGATCATGACGGCCCTGGTGGTGTGCGAGCAGTGCAATGTCCTGGATCGGATGCGGATTCCCAAGGAGGCGGTAGGCATTGAAGGCTCCTCCATGTATCTGAAGGAAGGGGAGATATTGACCCTTCAGGAGCTGCTGTACGGGCTGATGCTGTCCTCTGGCAACGACGCTGCCGTGGCCCTGGCCATCTACTGCGGCGGCACCGTGGAGGGCTTCGCGGAGATGATGAACGACAAGGCCCGAAACCTGGGTCTGACGGGCACCCACTTTGAAAACCCCAACGGTCTGGACAGTCCCGGCCACTATTCCACCGCCCGGGATCTGGCGGTGCTGGCGGCCTACGCCATGGAAAACCCGGTGTTCCGGAAAACCGTCTCCGCCAAAAGCGTAAAGGCAGGAGAGCGGTACCTGACGAACCACAATAAGCTATTGTGGCGGGTGCCTGGGGCGGACGGGGTGAAAACCGGCTATACCAGGGCCGCCGGGCGGATCCTGGTGTCCAGCGCCACCCGAAATGACCGTCGCATCATCGCCGTGACCATTGACGATCCCGACGACTGGCAGGATCA
This sequence comes from uncultured Oscillospiraceae bacterium, assembly GCA_964394055.1. GTDB lineage: Bacteria > Bacillota > Clostridia > Oscillospirales > Oscillospiraceae > Faecousia. Next base: position 3,753 of record CAYMWT010000076.1, on the reverse strand, counting down.
CGGGAAGCTGCTGGAAGAGGGCTTCTCCCGATATACCATCCAGCGGGTGGTTTCCGCGGGCCAGGTGGTAGGCACCCTTGAGGTGGCGGGGGGCCTGAAGCAGCGGGTGGAGGTCATTGCGGCAGAGGACTTTGACTATGCCCTGGCCCCCGAGGAGCGGCCTCAGCTGGCTCTGCCTGGCCCTGGGTTCGTCTACGCCCCGGCAGTGGAGGGACAGGACGGGGGATACGTCTATGTACTGATAGAAGGAAAAGCGGTAGGAAAGGTGCCTGTGACCTACGGCGCTACCATTGAGCAGGTTCCGGAGGAGGAAAAGAGCTTCCTTGAGAAGCTGCTCCATCGATAAAAAGGAGGCCGACGTGGAACAGCGGCTGCAAAAAATTCTGTCTGCCCGGGGGCTGACCTCCCGGCGGAAGGCGGAGGAATGGATCGCCCAGGGGCTGGTGACGGTAAACGGGGTCACCGCCCGTCTGGGAGACGCCGCCGACCCGGACAGGGACGACATACGGGTAGGAGGAAAGCCTCTGCCCGAAGAACAGAAGCAGGTGTACATTTTGCTAAATAAGCCCCGGGGCTATGTGACCACATTGTCCGACGAAAAGGGACGGCCCAACGCCTCTCAGCTGGTGGCGGACTGCGGCGTCCGGGTGTATCCCGTGGGGCGGCTGGATATGGATTCCGAGGGGCTGCTGCTGTTTACCAGCGACGGGGAATTTGCCAACGCCCTGATGCACCCAAGCCATGAGGTGGAAAAGACCTATCTGTGCTGGGTCACAGGCTATACCCCGGAAGGAGCGGAGAATCTGGCCAGGCCCATCACCCTGGACGGCTACCGGATTCGGGAGCCGAAGGTGAAGCTCATGAAGCAGACAGGGGACAAGGCCCTGTTTGAGATTACCATACACGAGGGCCGGAACCGCCAGGTGCGCCGGATGTGTCAGGCGGCGGGGATGCGCTGCACCCGGCTGAAACGGATCCGGGAGGGAAGCCTGTCCCTGGGGGATTTGCCCACAGGGAAGTGGCGATATCTGACGGAGGCGGAGGTTCGCTCTTTGCGGACGGGGGAGTAGGACGGGCCCTCTCAGTCACGGCTTACGCACTGGCCCTCTCAGTCTCGCTTCGCGAGCCAGCTCCCCCGAAGGGGGAGCCAAGTGGGTTTCGCCATTATCTGATCACTCTATAATTTGAACCACGCCCTTGGCTCTCCCTTTGGGTAAGCGAAGCGCAGTCGCGGTAGTGAATGACAGTCCGGTGGACTGTCAGAGCCGCGACCGGGTTTGCCGCAGCAAACGCTGGCAGCCGAAGGCTGACTGAGAGGGCTTTACACAGAACGCTTCGACGATACGCAGGATGCCAAAAACCATCCTGCGTTTTTGTTGACTTTTTTTGGCCCCGCTTTCCGGTTTCCTCTTGCAAAACCTGCTGGATTTTGCTACTATGAATATCACACGGAAAAAACCGGAGAATGAGGAACATAACTATGTCTTATGATATTTTGGCTGCCCTTCAGGAGAAGGAACCCACCTTTTCCAAGGGACAGAAGCGGATCGCCCGCTATATTACGGAAGAATACGACAAGGCCGCCTTTATGACCGCCAATCGCCTGGGCAAAACCGTAGGCGTATCCGAGTCCACGGTGGTTCGCTTTGCCGTGGATCTGGGGTTCGACGGATACCCCAGTATGCAGAAGGCCATGCAGGAAATGGTCTTAAACCGGCTCACCTCCGTCCAGCGCATCGAGGTGGCCAACAACCGTCTCAGCGGCCAGGACGTGGTGTCTACCGTGCTTCATTCCGATATGGAAAAGCTGCGGCAGACGGGAGAGGTTCTGGATCGGGAGGAATTCAAGGCGGCGGTGAACGCCATCCTCAGCGCCAAGCGGGTTTACATTATGGGTGTTCGCTCGACTGCCCCATTGGCCAACTTTTTGGGGTATTACCTGAACTATATGTTCGGAAATGTCCATGTGATTTCCAGCCTGGGCACGGTGGAAATGTTTGAAAAAATCGTGGGAATCGGGCCGGAGGATGTGCTCATTGCCTTCTCCTTCCCCCGGTATTCCTCCTCCACCACCAAGGGGGCCAATTATTGCCGCTCCACCGGGGCTACGGTCATCGGCATCACGGACAGCCGACTGTCTCCTTTGGGCAGCAACTCTGACCATGTGCTGATCGCGAAAAGCGATATGGTGTCGTTGGTGGATTCCCTGGTGGCCCCCCTGAGTATTGTAAACGCCCTGATCGTGGCATTGGCCGCCCGGCGGGAAAAGGAGCTTAGTAAAACCTTCGCGGAGCTGGAACGGATCTGGGACGAATATGACGTATACGCAAAGCAGGCTGACAATGAGAAGCTGTGACGGAATCATCATCGGCGGCGGCCCGGCGGGAATGTTTGCCGCCATTACCGCGGCCCAGGCGGGACAGAGGGTTCTGCTGCTGGAAAAAAATGACCGGCTGGGGAAGAAGCTGCTGATCACCGGCAAGGGCCGCTGCAATGTGACAAATGACTGCACCCCCCAGGAAGTCCTGCAAAACACCCCCAGAAACGGCCGCTTCCTCTATAGCGCCATGACCGCCTTCCCTCCGGAGAAGACCAAGGCCTTTTTTGAAGGCCACGGCTGCCCCCTGAAGACGGAACGGGGAAACCGGGTCTTTCCGGTGACGGACAAGTCATCTTCCATCCTGGACTGCCTGAAGGGGGCGCTGAAGACAGCCGGGGTCACGGTGAAGACCGGACGGGTGAAGCATATTCTCACGGAAGCGGGGCATGTTACCGGGGTGGAGACGGAGAATGAACGGCTTTCCGCGTCCTGGGTGATCCTGGCCACAGGGGGCGCGTCCTATCCGGCCACCGGCTCCACGGGAGACGGGTATCGCCTGGCTCAGGAGCTGGGTCATACCATCATCCCGGCGGAGGGAAGCCTGGTGCCTCTGGAAACGGAAGGGCAGGACTGTCAAGATATGCAGGGCCTGTCCCTGCGCAACGTAGGCGTGAAGCTGGTAAGCCCCAAGGGGAAGGTGCTCTACAAGGATTTCGGAGAGCTGCTGTTCACCCACTTCGGGGTATCCGGCCCCACGGTGCTGTCCGCCAGTTGTCACCTGAAGGGAGAGGGCTGCCGCCTGGTGCTGGACTTAAAGCCCGCCCTGGAAGAAACCAAGCTGGACGCCCGGATCCTCCGTGACCTGGAAATGTATCAGAACCGGAGCATGGAAAACGCCCTGACGGATCTGCTGCCCCGTTCCATGATCCCCGTGGTGCTACGGCGGCTGGACATTGACCCGGGATTGCAGGCCAACGCCCTGACCAGAGAGAAGCGCCGGAAGCTGGTGGAGCTGCTCAAGGGCTTCTTCGTGGAAATCACGGGAAAGCGTCCGGTGGCGGAGGCCATCATCACCAGCGGCGGCGTGAAGACCTCGGAGATCGACCCCAAAACCATGGAATCCAAAAAGATGGAAGGTCTGTATTTTGCGGGAGAGCTCATCGACTGCGATGGCTATACCGGGGGCTTTAACCTGCAAATCGCCTGGGCCACCGCATTTTCCGCGGGTACAGCCGTTGGGGAAAAATACGGCATTGACAAAATGGATAACCTGTACTAGAATAAAGGCCGTAAGTGATGAGAGATCATATTGGAGGTCTTATCTATGTTTGAGAAACTTGTAAAATACGCTTCCAGGCAGCTGGAGCTGGACGAAGCGGAAATCACCCCGGATTCTACCTTTGAGAGCCTGGGCATCGACTCCCTGGATGTGG
>CAYMWT010000075.1:0-9516 GCA_964394055.1 uncultured Oscillospiraceae bacterium | reverse complement strand
AAGGGCAGCATCAACGTGCTGGACTTTACCAAACGGATGGAGGACAGCGGCGCGGCCATGGTGGCCGTTCACGGCCGCACCCGGGCCATGCTCTATTCCGGGGTGGCGGACTGGGATGCCATCCATAAGGTCAGGGAGCAGCTTACCATCCCGGTGATTGCCAACGGAGATATTACCGATGGAGGGGCGGCTGTCCGCTGTAAAAGGCGCACAGGGGCGGACGGACTGATGATCGGCAGAAGCGTCTTCGGGGATCCCTGGATTTTCGGAGAGGTTCGCGCCGCGCTGAACGGGGAGGACGGGTTTACAAGACCCTGCCTGAAGGATCGGGTGGCGGTGGCCCTGGAGCAGTTCCAGCTGGCAGAGGAGGATCACGGGGAGCATATCGCCTGTTTGGAGGCAAGAAAGCACTTTGCCTGGTATCTCCGGGGGGTACCACACAGCAGCTACTATAAAAACCAGATCACGTCGCTAACCACCATGGAGGACATCTACCGGGTGGCGAAAGACGTGGTGCGGGATTTGAAATGATGGACTTCTCACATCGTTAAGCAACAATTTTCGTAAAATTTATCGTTGATTTTTACGAAAAAACAGTGTATACTAAGATCAGAAAGGGGGCAATAATATGCCGAACATTAAGCCTGTTTCTGATTTGCGCAATTACGGTGAGGTACTCCGGGATGTAGCGGTTGGTCAGCCTGTCTTTTTGACAAAAAACGGACATGGCCGCTATGCTGTCCTGGACATGGAGGAATACCGGCAGTATGAAGCGCTGCTTGCCCGTCAAAAGCTGCTGGCGGAACTGGAAAAAGGCCGCCGATCCGGTGAGGAAAATGGCTATGCAGAGCTGGACGATGTAATGAAAGAGCTGGAAAAGAGATATGATGGCTAAAGTAGTGCTATCCCCGGAGGCAAACCGAGACCTTATCGAGATTGGCGACTACATTGCCTTTACGCTTCGCAACAAGGCTGCGGCCCGAAGGATGATTGGAAGACTCCGGGATACAATGCGGATCCTGAAGGAATTTCCTGAATCCGGTGCACCGCTGGATCATGTGGAACCGCACATTTTGTATCGCTATTTGGTTTGCGGAAATTACCTGATTTTCTATCATCTTTCTGGTGCGTGTGCCTGCATTGACCGCATTCTATACGGCCGCAGGGACTACCTGATGATTCTGTTTGGAGATCAGCTACAGGAAGGAACGGAATAACACCTCATATGGGGCAGAAGCGGGAAATAGAAGAGGAATTGCTGTGAATAGGACACCTGATGTGGAAGCAATATTTGAATTCAATGATATAAGGGCAAACCCGGCATATGATGGCTACAGGCCGGCGCACCTTGTAACCGAGGGTTACTTAACCACAGGCATTCATCATTATTATCAAGTAAATGCAGTACCGCCTGATGGAACCGCAAAAGGAACAATCACATTTTTAACTCCGGAAGAATACCCTTACTGCCTCTGGATCGGAAAAAAGATTGCGATTCAAGAAGGAGCGCGTGTTGTGGGATATGCCACGATTACAAAAATTTTCAATCCACTTCTGTGCTTGACTGCATCTGAAGGTGTATAAAGAGGTCCGCTTAATTGAGATGTTTCCTGATTTTGTTAAGGAGAATCAGGCTGTTTTGATGATATGACGCACACATAGAGAAGCAATTTTTCCCATGGATAAACCCCAAAGCCGTTTCACATCCTACCGAAAGAGGTGAAGGATATGAAGCGGCTTTTCATTTTGTCCATATTGCTGCCCTCCCTGGTGCTTCCGGTGCGGGCGGAAACCATCCACTGGGTGGATTTTTCGGTGCCCTATGAGTCGTTAAAATATGCGTTAGACTGGGATATCGAAACCTTTGACCAGGAAAAGCACATTTCCTGGATCGATACCCTGGCCCTGGCCGCCTGCAGAACCGGCGGGAAATGTGACTTACCCTCGGTGAAAAAGGCCCTGAAGGATCTGAAGGGGGACAGGGATCCGGAGGCGCTGCTGGGGAGTCTCTACAAATACTACGGCTATTACCGGGAGGCCTACAACGCTGCTCTTGGAGGCCTGGTAGGCAGCTACGCCATCGAGAAGGATGGACAGTGGATTCCCTGCTACGGCCTGAAGGCCTTTTCTCCCATTGCCGCCGGGTACGGCTACAGCCACTGCGACGATTTCGGGGTGTCCCGTTCCTTCGGCTTCAAGCGAAAGCATCTGGGCAATGACCTGATGGGTTCCCTGGGTACGCCCATTGTGGCGGTGGAAGGGGGAACGGTGGAGGCCCTGGGCTGGAATCGGTACGGCGGCTGGCGAGTGGGCATTCGTTCCTTCGACAATAAGCGCTACTATTATTATGCCCACCTGCAAAAGGACAGGCCCTTTGCCGAGGGCTTGCGGGAAGGGGATATGGTACAGGCCGGGGATCTCATCGGCTATATGGGACGAACCGGCTATTCTGACAAGGAAAATGTGAACAACATCGAGACGGTACACCTGCACTTCGGCTTGGAGCTGGTGTTTGACGAAAGCCAGAAGGAGTGCATGAGCGAAATCTGGATCAACGTCTATGATATTGTGCGGCTACTAAACAGCCATCGCAGCAGCATCCAGGGTGGGCAGCGGCTGTATCCCTACCAGGACCTGGATGTGGAGGAATACCCGAAAGCATAATAAAAACGCCGCCGAAGCATCGGCGGCGAATTGTTAAGCCTTTACAGGTGTTCTGGCATGTCGGCTCAATGCGCACAGTGTCTCCCAGACAATGGCAAGCACCAGAGAAATCAGCAGCACCAGCCAGGGAAGCAGCCATGGATGGGCCTCAGCAAACAGGGGAAAGCGTTCCAGAATGGTAAAGTATACCATGACATGAAGAATATAAACAATGGTGGAAATGGCACCCAATTTACTGGCTGCCCGATCAGACCATGGACTGTGGAAGGGAAGCTGAGGATATTTGATACAGAACAGAACAATGGCAGGTGTGCTGACCAAAATCCCAATGGGCATGTCGGTAGCAAGCTTGCATTTCCATTGCGCGGCAGTCAGAAGGAATCCAAAGAAAATCAAGCCAATCAGCTTAATCGGGGAAAGCCGGAAGCGGCGCAGAATCCGCTCCTGATATTCATGAAGGAAGACGCCGAGTGCAAACATGGGAATGCCGGAAAACCAACCGTTCCGGTAGGAACGATAGGGAATATCCACGCTGTCCAAGGGAAGAACTACCGTGAATAAAGCATAAACCACAAACAGAATAAAGCCGCCAATATACAGACCATGGTAATTCACGTTACCGTCATCATAAAACCTGGTGTAAACCCAGAAAACACAGTAGACAGCGATCAGAGCAATCAAATACCAGAGATGTTCAGATCTGGGAAAGGGATGAACGTGGAGAATGAGAAAGGAAAAAAGATGGGACAGGTCTGGGATGACATAGTCCCTGATTTCCTGATAGTTTTGGAGTCCTTCCATCCAGCAATTCCAGATAACATATATAATAAGCGCCGCGGCAAATAATTTCACGATATGCCAAAGCCGCCGGGAAACCTGCCTGGAAACGGCACCATAATTAAAATACCCGGTAATGGCAAAGAACATGGGTACGGCAAACCGCCCCAAAGCCATAGCCAGCGTACCCGCGCCGCCGGGAAAAGGGGCGTGGATGAAAACCACAAATATAGCCGCAACCATCTTGCAGCATTCCATGGTCAAATTCCGCCGGGGGGGGGTCACTTGTATTTCTGACATGGACATACCTCGCTTCTGTACTTTTCCATATCGTATCATGGTTCAAAAGGAAATGCAACGGGAAGATGGGTCTGCGGGATAATAAAAACGCCGCCGAAAATCGGCGGCGTAATTATCAGCCAGAGAAAATCAGACAGCCCGCTGAACCTTGTTGGAACGGAGGCATCTGGTACAGGCGTACACATGGCAGGGAGTTCCATTCACGACAGCCTTAACGCGCTTGACGTTGGGCTTCCATGCGCGGTTTGCACGTCTGTGGGAGTGAGAGACTTTGATGCCAAAGGTTACGCCCTTGCCACAGAAATCGCACTTAGCCATTTTATTGCACCTCCCATCGATGTTTACTCAACAAACTACGCCCTGTCACAGGCGCTTACATATGATACCAGACTTTTCGGGAAAAAGCAAGAGGTTTTTCAAAAATTTTTTATCTTTTTCAAAATCTATTGATATTCCCATTTCGGCCGGGTATAATAAACCCAAAGCTCTGTAAAGCGTACAGATTCACCTGCCGGAGTTAAGCCTTCGGATGGAAAATCACGATTAAGGGGTATCCGCTATGATCGATACATACAGTGTTCCGCTGACAAAATTGGTGGACGAGTTTAAACTGGAAATCGTCCATGCCTCCACGGACTTTTCCTCCATCCGGATCACCGTGGCGGACGTGGCAAGGCCGGGCTTGCAGCTGGCAGGATATTTTGACCATTACGAGCCTATGCGGCTTCAGCTCATGGGCAATGTGGAAATGAGCTATGTGTCCAAAATGGCCCCCATTGACCGAACCACCATTTTTGACAGGCTGTTCGCCTACAAATTTCCGGCCCTGATCATCAGCCGGGGCATCCAGCCCCATCCGGAAATGCTGACCATGGCGAAGAAGCACAACATCACCATCCTTCGTTCCCAGGAGGCCACCTCTGCCATTGCCTCCTCCATCATTACATACCTGAAGGATGCCCTGGCGCCCCGGATCACCCGGCATGGGGTGTTTGTGGAGGTCTACGGCGAGGGGATACTGCTGGTGGGCGAAAGCGGCGTGGGCAAAAGTGAGGCGGCGGTGGAGCTGCTGAAGCGGGGACATCGGCTGATTGCGGATGATGCCGTGGAAATTCGCCGGGTTTCCACCAACTCCCTGATCGGCACCGCGCCGGAGCTGATCCGCAACTACATCGAACTGCGGGGCATCGGCATTATCAATGTGGCAAAGCTGTACGGCATGGGCGCTGTCAAGCAGGATAACGACATCAACCTGGTGGTGAACATTGTAAAGTGGAACACCCAGGAGGCCTATGACCGCTTGGGATTGGAGGATCAGTTCACGGAGATCCTGGGGGTGAAGGTGCCTATGTACACCATTCCTCTGACCCCAGGCCGAAACCTGGCGGTGATCCTGGAGGTGGCGGCCATGAACAACCGGCAAAAGAAGATGGGCTACAACGCCGCCCTGGAATTCACGGAGCAGATCAACCGCCACTTTGACGAGAACATGGGGAAGGCTTGATGAAGGAATTTACCATCGGACAAAACGACGCCGGCCAGCGGCTGGATCGGTTCCTGGCCAAGGCGGTGCCCCTGCTTCCTGCCTCCCTTGCCCAGAAGTACATCCGGATTAAGCGGATCAAATGTAACGGCAAACGGGTGGAGCGGGATACCCGCCTTGCTGCCGGAGATGTTTTGCAGCTGTACATCAACGACGAATTTTTCGAAAAGCCCCGGGAGGACAACGCCTTTCTCACGGTATCCACCCCAAAGCTGAACATTGTCTATGAGGATGAGCACATTCTTCTGGTGGATAAGCGGCCGGGACTGGCCGTCCATCCCCATGACGGGGCGGAATATGGAAGAACCCTGATCGACCACATCCAGGCCTATCTGTATCAGAAACGGGAATGGCGGCCTCGGGAGGAAAATGCCTTTACTCCCGCGCTGTGCAACCGGATCGACCGGAACACGGGAGGCATTGTGATCGCGGCCAAAACCGCGGAAGCCCTGCGGGTGATGAATCAGAAGATCAAGGATCGGGAGATCGACAAGCGGTATTTGGCCATTGTGGAGGGCACGCCCAAGCCCCGGGAGGGCAGTCTGAAGGGATACCTGTTCAAGGACGCCAGGCAGAACCGGGTCTTTGTCACCGATACCCCCCAACCGGGCTCCAAAACCTGCCAGACCAACTATCGGGTACTGGATTCCCGGAACGGCCTGAGCCTGGTGGAGTGCGAGCTGATCACCGGCAGAACCCACCAGATCCGCGCCCAGTTTGCCCATGCCGGCCACCCGCTGCTGGGAGACGGAAAGTACGGAAAGCTGGATAAACGCTTTGACCGGAACTATCAGGCCCTGTATTCCTACAAGCTGACCTTCACCTTTACCACCGATGCCGGGGCGCTGAACGACCTGAACGGAAAGACCTTTCAGGTGGAGAAGGTGGACTTTGTGGAGGAATACTTTCCCGGGGTGAAAACCTAAAGAAACATTCCTCCCCGGTATCCGGGGAGGAAGCTTTTCCCAATTGGAGGTGTGGATATGACTTTGTTTTTGACCAGCAGCCCCTTCGTGGAGAACGGGGATCGGGCGCTGCTGTCCAATGAAAACCAGTTTGTTGACCGGATCCGGGAGGCGCTGCCGCCCTTTCCCAGGTGCCTGTTTGTATGCTCAAGTCCGCAGCGGCATGACTTAACCTGTATGTTCGGCGGGGACGTGTTCAGCGCTTTCCGGGAGGCGGGCATTTACTTTGGCGGCTTCTCCGTACTGGACGGAGAGACGGCGGAGCAAGCGGAGGGCCTGGTAGCTTCCAGTGACTTTATTGTCCTGGCAGGAGGCCATGTGCCTACCCAGAATGGGTTCTTTCAGGAGATCCATTTGCGGGAGCTGCTGGAAGGGTATGAGGGCGTAATCATGGGCATCAGCGCCGGCTCCATGAACTGCGCCGAATTCGTCTACGCCCAGCCGGAGGAGGAGGGGGAGTCCTCTCCGGATTTCCCCAGATGGCTTTCGGGTCTGCGCCTGACGGATGTGAATGTGCTGCCCCACTATCAGAAGGTGAAGGACAACATACTGGACGGAAAGCGGCTGTTTGAAGACATTACCTATGAGGACAGCTGCGGAAATGATTTTTTTGCCCTGCCTGATGGAAGCTATTTTTACCAGGACGACGATACCCTGCTGCTCTGCGGAGAGGGATATCGGATCAGGGATGGAATTTTGGAGCAGCTCACCCGGAACGGGGAAGTGATGGATATGGCGCTGCTTTGATGCGCTGCAACAAAAAACGGGCGTGCTGCAAACGAAAATGCAGCACGCCCGGTCTGTTACAGGCTGTCATCCGGCAGAACCTTATTGAACAGTCTCATATAGAGAATGCAAATCACGAGAATCAAAATCTCCACAAGGAGCGCGGACAGCCCAAAGCCTAAAGACAGGATGATGTAAAGCTCGATCATCCCAATGACAAAGGCCGTAACCTCCATCCATTGACCACCTTTGCCGCTTTTCTTCCGGCGGTATTTGGAATAGAAGGGGAAGAGGGCCGCAACGAAGCTGACGATGATCCAGGGAATGAGCAGGTTGAATACATAAAACGTCGCAATGAAAAGTGCCAGGGAAAGCAGGCTGATGATGAGCGCGTGAATGGCAGGCTTGGATATGTTTTCCATGATGTTTCTCCTTGTGGGCTTTTTTCTTTATCATACCACCGGATGAAAGGAAAAGCAAGCAATTGAGGCGGAAGGATTGCCGGAACCGGAAAATCAGGGCTTTACTTCCACCACTGTCAAGCGGTTTTCCTCCACCGTAAAGCGGATATCAAATCCGGCGAAGGTCAGGCCGTAGACCCGGCTGGGATCCTTCTGATAAGAGGGACGGGGATCGTGGGACAGTACCCCCAGAGCGGCCTCCCGCTTCTCCTCCGGCAGCTTTTTTAGAAGGGAGGAGGGAAAGTTCACCTCCAGCAGAAAGTCCCTGGCCTGGTCGGTAAAGCCTCCTGTGGCATCGGGATGGCTGTCCCCGTAGGGAATATAGGGCTTAATGTCAAAGATGGGCGTGCCGTCCATCAGGTCAGCGCCGCCTACATGGAGGACGGTACCGTATTCCTCCGTGTGCTCCACGCCCAGAAGCCGGACGCTGGACAGCCCTAAGCTGTTGGGCCGGAAGGGAGAACGGGTGGCGAACACACCCATACGCACATTCCCGCCCAAACGGGGAGGCCGCACCGTGGGCGACCAGCCCTGGCGTACCGCTTCGGAAAACTGCCAGATCAGCCACAGATGGGAGTAGTCCTCAATGCCCCGGAGGGCGTCGGGATTGCGGTATTCCGGCTCGAATACAATGGTGGACTGAAGGGATTCTACCAGGCCACTTTGCCGGGGAATGCCGAACTTTCCGGCAAAGTCGCTGCGCATATGGGCGATGGCGTGAATGGTGGCTTCCATATTACGCCCTCCGCTTCCGCAGGCAGAAGGTGATGATAAACACCAGTGCCAGCAACAGGCTGATGGCCGCACCGGCAGAGCAGCCCAGAAAGTAGGAAACCGTCAGTCCGCCGATGCCAGCGGCCAGAGCAAAGGCAACGGAGAAAAGATGGTACTGCTTCAGATCCCGGGCCACATTCCGGGCAGCGGCGGCGGGCAGCACCAGCAGGGAGTTGAGGATCAGAAGACCTACGCTGGATATGCTCAATGTCACCACTACGGCAATGGCCACGGTAAAGAGCGTCTGGGACAGTCCTACGGGAATGCCCCGGGAGGAGGCCAGCTGGGGGTGAATGGCAGTCAAGGTCAGCCGGTTGGAGAAAAAGCCCCAGAAAACCAGAACAGCCGCCAGGGTCAGTCCCAGCACGGCGATCTCTCCGGGGGTCACGGAGAGAATATCGCCAATGAGATATTGATTGTACTTGGTGAAGCTGCCGCCTCCCAGAGTGGCAACGAAAATGCCCAGAGCCACGGCGCTGCTGGAAAAGACGCCGATCAGGGTATCCGCCGCCTGATTGCTCCGGCTTCGGACCCAGGAGAACAGCAGGGCAAAGGCCGCACTGAAGGCTACGGCCGCCCATGTGGGCTGAGCCAAACCGCAGATGGCGCCGATGGCAATGCCCGTAAAGGCGGAGTGACCAAGAGCGTCGGAGAAAAAGCTCATCCGGCCGGTGACGATCATGGTGGACAGCAGTCCGAACAGCGGCCCCATGAGCAGCAGGGCCAGAAGGGCGTTGCGCATAAAGTCCCACTGAAGCATTTCAAAGGGGAGCAGCTCACAGAATCCATACCAAAGGCTCATAATGCCCCTCCTTTCATATGGAAGACCTGGGAAAATTCCGGAGAGGCCAGAACCTCTTCGGGTTTGCCCTGAATCCGGACGCCGTGCTCAATGAGCACTACCCGGTCGGCGTACTTTGGCAGCATGGAAAAGTCATGGGTGGTCATGAGGATGGACAGGTCGTAGGTTTTCCGGATCTCGTCCAGCATGTCCATGAGCATGGTCATGCCCTCCACGTCCACGCCGGAGAGAGGCTCGTCCAGAATCAGAATGTTGGGAATGGGTTCCAGAGCCAGGGCCAGCAGCACCCGCTGAAGTTCTCCGCCGGACAGGGTACCCACCCGTTTGTCAATGAGGCCTTCCCCGTGTACCCGCTCCAGGCATTCCATCACCGTCTGGCGCATGGTCTTGCCCAGTCCCAGGAAGGCGGGACGCTTGCTCATGCAGCAGGCAAACAGGTCGGCAACACTCACCGGGTCGCTGGGGTCAAAGGCGGGGCTTTGGGGCACATAGCCGATAAGAGGC
>CAYMWT010000074.1:0-9653 GCA_964394055.1 uncultured Oscillospiraceae bacterium | reverse complement strand
AGCTCTTCTACTCCGATATCTGTCAATAATCCTTTTAACTCGTCAAATGGCATGGCGTATCTCTGAGACAGATACCGCAGAGAAGCGCCCAGCTCGCCGTCCGGGCCGCCGTATTGGGAAATGATGATGGCAGCCAGCTTGGGATTGGGTTTGGAGATCCGCACCGGGTATTGCAGTTTTTTGTCATAGAAAAACATGGTTACGCCTCCTTGTTATGGCAGTATTCCCAGGGCCAGGGATCGTCCAACCAGTCATAGCCTTCACTGTCCGAAATCTGCATGTGGTTCAGCGGGCCGTGTTTTTTGCTGTATTCCTCCCGGCAGCGGTGATATAGCTGCTGATAGCTGCGGTACAGCTCTAAAGCCTCCCGATCCTCCCGGTGGGTGTCCAGGTACAATGCCAGCTCCTGAACCGCAAAGCCCATAGCCTGAAGCTCTGCCAGTACCATGGGTGGCAGCTCCTTCTCGTTTACCATCCCCAAGAAGGGAAGATCCAGCCCGGGGAACAGTGTGCCCCGAACCAGGCCCTTTTGCGCCTCATATCTGGGCGGATTTTCCAGCTGGAAGGGGACATAGGGATTTGCCAAGGGCGCCAGGGCAGGCAGCCGTCCCTCTCCGCCGGATGAATTGTTGCTTCTTCGATCCAAAGGTCATTCCTCCTAACATTTTCATGGAAACAGTCGTTCCATGTCATTCTATTAGGAATCCTCCCGAAATGTTCAAATTTCTTTTTGGGGGACATACACTGTAACGAGGTGGTGTACATGAAAAAGCCCAGACGGGTGGTTTTGTTTTATCTGTTTACCATGGCTGTTATTCTGGCCCTGTCCGACTGGGGAAGCCGGGCCGTGACGGTGATCGCGGAGAACGGCCCTGTGGAAAGAAAGACCTGCATCGTCATTGACCCGGGACACGGCGGGGAGGACGGCGGTGCGACCTCCTGCACAGGGGTACTGGAAAGCACTTACAATCTTTCCATTGCCACACGGCTGAATGATCTGATGCGCCTTCTTGGATATGAAACAAAAATGATCCGCACCACGGATACATCCGTTTATACGAAAGGGGAGACCATCGCCCAGAAAAAGATTTCCGATTTGAAGGAACGAGTACGGATGGTGAATGAAACGGGAAACGCCCTGCTGCTAAGCATTCACCAGAATAACTTCCCCGACGGACGATACAGCGGGGCCCAGGTGTTTTATGCCGGGACACAGGGCAGTCAGAAGCTTGCCGAGGAGCTGCAAGCCGCCCTGGTCAGCACCCTGAATCCGGGCAGCAAACGCAAATGCAAGAAAAGCGATGGCGTCTACCTGATGGAGCACATCACCCGCACCGGTATTCTGATCGAATGCGGCTTTCTCTCCAATCCGGCAGAGGAAGCAAAGCTTCGGGATGGAGCGTACCAGAAAAAGCTATGCTGCGTGATTGCCGCAACGGTGAGCAAATACCTGTCGAACTCTTGACCCATGGGTAAGATAATGGTATAATTTTATATACTTTATAGAAAAGAGGATGCAGCGATGGATCTTTCTATTTCACAAATGCTTTCCATGCAGCAGGAACTGTTTGAACAACACAAAGATACGTGGGCTCCTATGGAGCCGGAGTACGGCAAGGACTTCTTCCTGTACATGGTTGAGGAACTGGGTGAGGCCATCGCGATTCTCAAGAAAAAAGGATGCTGTGCTGTAACAGAGGACAGGGAGGTACGGGATGCCTTTCTTACCGAAATGGCGGATGTTCTGATGTACTATAACGAGATCCTTTTGCGCTTCCATGTTACGCCGGAGGAAATTTCTGATGCTTACGTCAGGAAGCATGTCCGGAATATGGGAAGAAACTACACACAGGAATATAAGGAATTATATCATGGCTAAGACAAAAACTGTTTTTTTCTGTACCAGCTGCGGCTATGAAACCGCCAAGTGGATGGGACGCTGTCCCAGCTGCGGCGCATTCAACACCATGGAAGAGCATGTGGAAAAGCCCGTGGCAGTGGGGAAACCCAGATCCGCTCCGGTGGGCCAGAGCAGGAAACCCCAGAAGATCCGTGAGGTCACCAGCGGCGGTGAGATCCGTTTTTCCACCGGTATGGGGGAACTGGATCGGGTGCTCGGCGGCGGCGCTGTGGCCGGCTCTCTGGTGCTGGTAGGCGGCGCCCCCGGAATCGGCAAATCCACGTTGTTGCTGCAAATCTGCAACAGCCTGTGCGCCGGTAGGCGGGTGCTGTATATCTCCGGTGAGGAAAGTGAGCGCCAGCTCAAGCTTCGTGCGGAGCGTCTGGGCGTTGCCCCGGAGGAGCTGTACATTCTGTCAGAAACCCGGCTATCCGATGTGGTGGAAGCGGCGGAGGAAATGCAGCCGGACATTCTGATCGTGGACTCCATTCAAACCCTGTATAATGAGGAAAACGATTCCTCACCCGGCAGCATCTCTCAGGTGAAGGACTGCACCATGACCATGATGCAGCTGAGCAAGGCCCAGGGGATCACGGTGTTTGTGGTTGGCCATATCAACAAGGATGGAAACATTGCCGGCCCCAAGGTGTTGGAGCATATGGTGGACTGCGTTCTGTATTTTGAGGGAGATCCCAATACCTCCTATCGTCTACTTCGCGCGGCCAAGAACCGGTTCGGCTCCACAAACGAAATTGGTGTCTTTGAGATGATGGATACGGGGCTGGTTGAGGTGCCCAACCCTTCTCAAATGCTATTGGAAGGACGTCCGAAAGGGGCCAGCGGTACCTGCGTTGCCTGTGTCATGGAGGGCACACGCCCGGTGCTGGCCGAGGTGCAGGCTCTGGTGACCAAGACGACCTTCAACGTCCCCAGGAGGGCCGCTGACGGCTTTGACTTTAACCGGGCGATTCTCCTGATGGCCGTGGCAGAAAAGCGGGCTGGGATGAAGCTGAGCGTTTTTGATGCTTATATCAATGTCATCGGCGGCCTGCGTCTGGATGAACCGGGAGCGGATCTTTCCGTGGCGCTGGCAGTGGCATCCTCCTATCGGGACGCTCCCATTGCGGATGACCTGGTTGCCATTGGCGAGGTGGGACTGACAGGGGAGATCCGGGCGGTTTCCAACATGAACCAGCGGTTGGGAGAAGTGGCAAGATTGGGATTCCGTAAATGCATCATCCCCCGCAGTGGTTCCGAAAAAATGGAAATTCCCGGTGAATTGACGGTTTATCGGGTAAGAAATCTTCGGGAAGCCATTGAAACAGCACTTTAATTCTCATACAAATGATACCATGACAAGGGGGCAAATTTATGGATCACCGAAAAGGAAAAGTCTCCGACTGGTTAAAGCACACCTTTCAGCCGATGGGGATTGCGGGCTTTTTTGCAGGAGCATTTCTAAGCCTGCCCTTATCCATAGAAATCAAGGAATGGATGCAATTCCATAAAAAATTGATTGTACCTCTTATGCTTCTGCTGCTTGTCATTCTCGCAATTATAGGGCAGCATGAATGGAAAAAGAACAAACGCAAGGGGGTCTGGGGTGGGAACGGCTGGCTGCCCTTAGGCATTGCAGTCACATCTGTGGTTTGCAGCTTCCTGGGATACCTGGGGCGATCCCATCTCATTTTGGCACTTGCCGCATGTGGGATTATATTTCTTTTTGACTATATACTCTGGTCCGGCAGGGAAGAAGACAGCTAGAAGTCGTTTCAACGCAACCGCACAATCGTCCATAGAAAAAGCAGCTATCTCAAAATGGATAGCTGCTTTTTGCAGTAATAATAGGAGAGGGGAGGGCTAAAACAGAAAGCCAATGACAATTCCCAACAGAAATCCAACGATTCCAACTGCCCAGTATTCCAGAGGATTTCTGCGATATTTTACCCGCACGATCCGTTTTATCACAGGTTTCTCTACAATTTTCTCCACTTCCACAACCTTGTCTACTTTTTTTACCATGTTCAATACAATCGGCGCTTCTTCGTAAACCGGCTTGCGGCCTGTGGCCAAATATTCCACTTCCGTATCCAAAACCTCAGCCAGCTTCACCAGCTTCAGCGTATCCGGGGAAGCCTGATCGTTTTCCCATTTACTCACCGCCTGACGGGAGATATCCAGGGCGTCAGCCAGCTGGCCCTGGGATAAATTTCGGGCTTTCCGCAAATCCGCAATTCTCTCTCCAATAGACATAATCAGATTTCCTTTGCATAAAACATATCAACTATTGGTTGCATTTACTATAATAGCTAACTTATTTAGAAAAGTCAAGCTTGGAAAGGGGATTGGCCTCTGCCGCGATTTTCAGCTCTGTATTTTCAATGTGAGTGTAGATCTGGGTAGTGTTCAGATTCTCGTGCCCCAGCACCTCCTGGACGGTCTTCACATCCACGCCGCCGGAGAGCATCATGGTTGCCGCCGTGTGCCGAAGCTTATGTGCGGAAAACTGGGTGGAATCCAGTCCGGCCTGAAGCAGGGCCTTTTTTACCAGCCGATGCACAGCTGTGACACTGATCCGGTTGCCGTCACGGGAGCCAAACAACGCCCGATTGTCCGTGAGAACCTTTTTATTCCGTTCCTCTAAATAGGCGTCAATGGCTTTTCGGCAGGCACTTCCAAAGTAGACAAAGCGTTCCTTATTGCCTTTGCCAACCACACGGATTCTGTCCTCGTAAACATCCGTCAGGTTCAGACCTACAAGCTCACTGCGCCGGATACCACAGTTGAGAAACAGCATCAAAATGGCATAGTCCCGTTTCTCATTCTGACCGGAAACCGCCTGAAGCAGGGCTGAGGATTGCTCCATGGTCAGGTATTTTGGCAGGCTTTTCCGGAGCTTGGGATATTCCAGATCCGCGACAGGGTTTTCGCTCAATTGTTTGGTTCGCACCGTCAGGTATTTATAAAAGGATTTGATGGAGGAAAGCTTCCTGGCTCTGGCCGCAGCGGAGATTCCGTAATCCGGTGCGGGAGAATCCGGATTGATGGCCCGGTCATTGGCAAGATAGGACAGAAAATCAAAAATGTCCGAGGTGTCGATATCCCGGATGAAATCAAGGTCAACATCATGAATATCAATGTCTTCCAGCTGTGTGGTGATGGGCATATCATTTCGCATCAGCTTAATGAAGCGAAGGAACATTCTCAGATCCAAATAGTATTCGGAGATGGTCAGCGGAGACTGACCTTTGATGTTTTCGTGGTAGATCAAAAATTCCCGGAGAATCTGGGGACAATCGGCATAGCGTTTCATGGAAGCCTCCTAAAAGATATGTGTTTAGCCTTGGAACCGGCGTTTGGTTCTATTATAGCACATCTTTGCTTTAAACGCAACAAAATTTTTATTTTGTTGCGTTTGCTGCGGCGAAAGAAAAATAGGCGCTTTGGATCGCCTCAGCTAACGCATACGGGCCCATGGCCCACAAAATACCGGTTTTGTGTCGTTGGACTTTCTGACCCTTCCCCCTTTCTTTCTGTGACTGCTTATCCATAGTATCACATGCCGCCCGGATGAATTCACAAATCCACAAAAAAATTTCTTTACATTTTCCCGGAACCTTTGTAAAATAGTGTCATATCCTAAAACACTTACAGGAGGAATTCACAATGCGTGTGAAACGAATTGGTGTACTTACCAGCGGCGGCGATGCCCCCGGCATGAATCCCTGCGTTCGTGCTGTTGTGCGTACCGCTCTCTATCATGGTCTGGAATGCTATGGCATTCGCCGCGGCTGGCATGGCCTGATTACCGGCGATATTGTCAAGCTGGATGAAAAAAGCGTCTCCCATACCATCAATCGTGGCGGTACCATCCTCTATACTGCCCGTAGCAAGGATTTCATGACAGAGGAAGGACAGCGCAAGGCTGTTTCCACCTGCAAATTCCTTGGCCTGGACAGCATTGTTGCCATCGGCGGCGACGGTACCTTCCGGGGCGCTTTGGCGCTGAGCAAGTATGGCATCAATGTCATTGGCATTCCCGGAACCATTGACAATGATATCAGCTGCACCAATTACTGCATTGGCTTTGATACCGCTGCCAACACGGCCATTGAATGTATCGATAAGCTGCGGGACACCATGCAGTCCCATGAGCGGTGCTCTGTGGTGGAGGTTATGGGCCGCAATGCCGGATACCTTGCCATGTATGTGGGCCTGGCCGTGGGCGCTACCGCTGTGCTGGTTCCCGAGGAGCCAATTGATTTCGAACGGGATGTGATCGAAAAAATCCGCCAGGCTCGTTTCAATGGCTTTACCCATTACATGATCGTTGTCGCAGAGGGTGCCGGCTCTGCCGCAGACATCGCCGCGAAGATCAAGGAAGCCATCGACCTGGATCCCCGTGTGACAGTTCTTGGACACATTCAGAGAGGCGGCTCCCCTACCGGTCGTGACCGGGTCAACGCCACGAAAATGGGCTACATGGCCGTGGAACTGCTGCTCCAGGGCAAATCCAACCGCATCGTCTGCACCCATGAGGGAGGCTTTACCGACGTAGACATTGAAGAAGGCCTTGCCATGCACAAGGGCATTCAGAAAATGGAAGTTGACGTTCTGGCCGCAATGACCGGAATCTGATTAAGTGTATTATTAACCCGCCGTGAATGCGTCACGGCGGGTTATTCTTTATTCCAGGCGGATACCGATGAGTGTGCCCGCACCGGCCAGCATGGTCAGGAAGTCCTGCATTGACCACTGATCCAGATTTTTGTACGCCGGCGTGTCAATTGGGGTCCCCTTGGCGATCGTCAACACACCGGGAATTTTGGATCGGGCAACAGACGGTACGGTATCCAGAAAAAACAGAGGATCCAATAAAGAGCGCAGATCCTGGGTTTCCAGCCGCAGGCCGTTCTCTGTCTTTTGGAAGTTCACGGTTACAGGGGCAGCGAGCTGAGGAGAACGGAAGGTTAAAGCGCCGGTTTGGAGATTCCAATTCAGGGCAAAGGAGCAATCCCGCTCCTCCCCTTCCCCTACGGTGCGGATATTCCAGGATTCTTCATATCGGCTATTCTGCTGCTCCGTTGACACAGTCACGGAAAGGCTTTTCTCTGAACCGTAACTGCCTGTAAGCGTTAAAGGGTCCTGAAGAGGATTTTGATTCAGATCCACGCAGTATCGGAAGGGCGTTTCTCCGGTGATACCGGAGATGGTGAAGCGCACAAGTCCATCCCCACACAAATAAAAAGAAAACAGAAAGCTGCTGCCACTGTCGTATGACTCTCCTGTGAGCGCGGACATTGCCCAGGCAACCTGCTCCCCACTGATGGCATAGTCCAGCTGAGTACAGGAAAGGGTTCTCTCTCCCATAACGATGTCAGCGCTTTGAAGCTGACAGGGCATGGCTGCGACACCCAGCAGGAGCTTTACAAGTTCTCCTTCCCCGAGTTGCGGAATCTGTGGTATAGGATATTCCCGACAAACCAATTGTCGAATGGTCTGAACAGAAGCATCCCATCGGCTCAGTACCCCATCGTTGACGATGAAATCCAGCATAGGGATCTTCCGAAGATCTGCGGCAAAGGTGTCATAGGTGATTCCGTAATACGCTCCGGCCACCAGCGTATCCGAAGAAACTGCCATAAAATCAGGATCCAGATACAGCGACAGATCAATAGCCTCTCTTGGCGTCTGGGCGACTCCCTCCGCCGAAAACCGATGGGCTTTCAAATCCCCGTTCACTGTCATTTTATAGGTAACGGTGCCCAGCATATCCTGGCTTGTGGCAGCCTCCAGATCCACGGCATACTGCCCGTCCGGATCATAGCATTCCAGCAGAATTCCAAGGGGATCGTTTTGAAAGCGATCCTCCAATTGGGAAAAGACCTGGCTCAGCGCGGCTGCCAGCTTGGACTTGGCGCGGATTTTGCGGCCGGCAGCTCCACCAAAGACAGCAGCCAAAGCCAGCAGAAGCAGAAGCGCAGGAACCCAGAATCTTCGTTTTTTCACAGTATCACTCCCCTGTTTCTGGTTTTGGTAAGTTTACCCAAAATTCATGAATGACTTGTAAACAAATGGGTTGTCCGGCCTATAGGGGCTAAAAAAGGTCTGCCACTTTTCTGGCAGACCTTTTTACGCTTTGGGATGGCATTTTTCATACACAGACCGAAGCTTCTGGTTGATCATATGGGTATACATTTGGGTGGAGGAAATATCACTGTGGCCCATCAGCTCCTGCAGAGAGCCCAGATCGGCACCGTTTTCCAGCAGATGTACAGCAAAGCTGTGACGGAGAGTGTGAGGTGTGATCTCCTTTTCAATGCCGGCCTTGGCCTGGTAGAATTTCAGAATCTTCCAGAAGCCCTGACGGCTCATCCGGGAACCGCCCACATTGACAAACAGAGCTCTCTCCCCGGGATCCGCGACCATGGCGAATCGAACCTCTTTGACGTAAACGGTGAGAGCCCGAAGGGCTGCCGGGTACAGAGGAATGGAGCGGCTTTTTTTGGCACTGGTACATTTTAGAATGCCCAGTTCCAGGTTTACGTCCTCAACATTCAGGTCGATCAGCTCTGTCACACGAATGCCAGTGGCATACATGACCTCCAGCATGGCCTTGTCCCGCAGACCTTTGGCATCGGAAGCGGAGGGTTGGGCAAGCAAGGTCTCCACCTCCTTGCCGGTGAGGATCTGGGGAAGCTTTTTTTCTCCCCGATCCACATGAATCTCATTGCTGACCGGAGAGGCCTCCAGAAAGCCGGTGGACACCAGATAGGCGTAAAAGTTCTTGAGACTGGCCAGAACCCGGGAAACCGTGGAGCCGGACTTCCCCTGCTCCTGGAGAAACGCCAGGTAGTCGCTGATATTTAGTTGTGTGACGCTCAGAATATCGGTGTCTCCGCTGCTTTGCAGCCACTCGGAAAACTGACGAATGTCCCGCATGTAGGAAGAAACCGTATTATTCGACGCCTGCTTTACCTTGGAAAGGTAATTTTCATAGGCATGAATCAAATCCAACATGAACCAGCGTACCCATATTATCCTTTCTAAATTCCTATCAAACGCACCAGAAATGGTGAAATGATGCCAAAATGTATGCTTCCCACCAGTCCCATCAGGGCGAAAACCAACAGGGTCTCCCAAAGTGTCACAGGCCGATCCGAAGAAAGGCTCCGAAGCCAGAACCAGTATAGGATCGGGAGGGATGTCCAGTCACTGTACAGAAGCAAAACTCTCATCAGCCACCCTGCGGAAGCAAAGGCCCGGGAGATCCCCAGGGATACAAAGGAAAACAAAAAGGCCTTTGTGAAGCAAACGGGAAGCAGCAAAGCAAAGTTTGAAAGAAAAACCGCATAGGCGGAAAACAGAATCGGCAATACGGATACACATAAGACTCCAACGATCGACACGGAGGCATACAGCGCGCCGCGCATCAGGGAAGATAGGGATGTTCCTGCGGATACAGATACAACGCTCCCGCATATCAGTCCGGAAATCCATGAGAATGCAAGATAGAAGCGGAAGCCCTTGCGCCCCTGGCAGGGAGAGCGACACAAAAGAACCTCTCTCATCCGGGAAGCCTCTCACAAAGAAAAGGCCTGAAAGGCCCTGCTTATGCAAAAGTCGCAGGTACGCAGATGGTGGTCATAGAACACCTGTATTTTGAATTCATTCATACTATACTCCAAAATTTACAAATTTTCAAGCTTTTTTAGCCAAAATAGCTTTTTTTGTAGATTATGACGAGAATTAT
>CAYMWT010000073.1:4542-9828 GCA_964394055.1 uncultured Oscillospiraceae bacterium | reverse complement strand
GATCCTTGTCAATGTCCTGGAACTCGTCCACCATAATGTATTCCAGCCGGGACTGCCACTTTTCCCTGGTGTCCTTGTCCTGCTCCAAAATATACAGAGCAAAGTAGACAAGATCGTCAAAGTCCAGTCCATAGCACTTTCTCTGCTCGTAGAAATAGCGGTACATGACCTTGTCCTTCAGGGTAGTTGCCTCTTTGGACAATGTCAGCAGCCGTTCCGGCTCTCCGATCAGAGTCTTGACATACCCCCGGCCACCCTTTCGCCAGCCGATGTGGTCAATGGCCTCCTTCACCGTCAAATCCCGGCTGGTCAGCCCCAAATCCTCAAACACCGTGCGCAGCATTGCCTCCTTGTCCTCCTCGTCCAGCACAATGAAGGTGGTGGGATACCGCACCACATGGCAGTCCTCTTTCAGGAGTCCTACACAAAAGCCGTGGAAGGTGGTGATTCTGCCCAGATCCTGGTCAGGCAGGGTTCGGCGGATCCGCTTTTTCATCTCTGCCGCCGCTTTGTTGGTGAAGGTGACGCAGAGGATGTTGGCCGTGGAGATGCCCAGCTGATCCACCAGATACATATACCTTGCCGTCAGGGTCTTTGTCTTTCCTGAGCCTGCCCCCGCCACTACCCGGATGCACCCTTCCGTGGTGGTAGCCGCTTCCAGCTGCTGGGGATTTAAGTCCTGTAAATATTCCATTGCGCCGCCTCCTGTCTTTGTTTTATTATAGCATACTTTCTGTCCAATGGAATGGGTACAATTCCCTTTCCGCAAAAAATCTTTCTTTTTTTCAATCCCCTCTTGCTTTTTTCCACCAGCCATGTTACAATGTCCGCAGCACCTGGACTTGGAGGAAGAACACATGGTTACCACCTCTTGCGCAGCTTTCTTTTATTTTCGCTATTACTTTTTTGGAAGAAAAAGGTAATAGCAATTTGTGTTGCACGGATTTTCCGGGTCATATGCGTAATTTTTGAACGCCGCACGAATTGCCGTGCGGCGTCATTTTTTATTCAGGAGATGTTTCTTATGATCGCGATTTTAAAACACGGCACCACTCCCGCCCAGCTTCAGCATCTGGTGGGCTGGCTGAAAACCATGAATTTGGACGTCCACATTTCCGAAGGCTCCGAAGTGACCGTTCTGGGGCTCATCGGCGACACCAGCCGGGTGGACATGGAGCTGCTGAAAAGTCTGGAAATGGTGGAAACCGTCAAGCGGGTATCCGAGCCCTACAAGCAGGCAAACCGGAAGTTCCACCCCAAGGACACCATCGTCACCGTCGGCAATGCCCGAATCGGCGGCGGCTACTTTGCCGCCATTGCCGGGCCCTGCTCTGTGGAATCCGAGGAGCAGATCATCGAGGTCGCCCAGGCGGTAAAGGCCTCCGGCGCTTCTATTCTCCGGGGCGGCGCTTTCAAGCCCCGCACCTCTCCCTACGCCTTCCAGGGCATGAAGGGCGAAGGCATTCAGCTGCTTCTCAAGGCCAAGGCGGCCACCGGCCTTCCCATCGTCACCGAGATCATGAACATCTCCACCCTGGATCTGTTTGCCGACGTGGACATCATCCAGGTGGGTGCCCGGAATATGCAGAACTTCGACCTGCTGAAGGAGCTGGGCAAGACCAACAAGCCCATCTTGCTCAAGCGCGGTCTGGCCAATACCATCCAGGAGCTGCTTATGAGCGCCGAGTATATCATGAGCGAGGGCAACGAAAACATCATCCTCTGTGAGCGTGGCATCCGTACCTTCGAGACCGCCACCCGGAACACCCTGGATCTGTCCGCCGTACCGGTGCTTCACAATCTGACCCATCTGCCTGTGGTGGTGGATCCCAGCCACGCTACCGGCAAGGCCAACCTGGTAGCGCCCATGGCCTACGCCGCTGTGGCCAGCGGCGCCGACGGTCTGATGATCGAGGTTCACAACAATCCCTCCTGTGCCCTGTGCGACGGTGCTCAGTCTCTGACCCCGCCCCAGTTTGATGAGATTGCCCATCGCATCCAGAAAATTCGTGAGGCAATCCAATGAAGGTAGGAATTTTAGGGCTTGGGCTGATTGGCGGCTCTCTGGCCCGGGCTTACGCCCTGGAAGGACATACGGTCTACGCCGCCGAAAAGGATGAAAGTATGCTCTCCTTTGCCATCCTGGCCGGGGCCGTCCACGGCCGGCTGGATGAACATACCATCCCCCAGTGTGACTTGATCCTGCTTGCCATCTATCCCGGCGGAAGCGCCGCCTGGCTGGAAGAGAACGGCACTCTTGTCTCCCCGGATGCTCTGGTTATGGACTGCTGCGGCACCAAGGAGGAGATTTGCAGGCGCTGCTTCCCTCTGGCAAAGCAGTATGGCTTTTCCTTTGTAGGCGGCCATCCCATGGCAGGCTCCCAGTTTTCCGGCTTTAAGTACAGCCGGGCTGACCTGTTCGTGGATGCTCCTATGGTACTGGTTCCGCCTGTATTTGACGACATCTGTCTGCTGGAACGGGTGAAAAAGCTGCTGGAACCCTGTCACTTCGGCTCCTTCTCCGTGACCACCGCCCAGCAGCATGACAAAATGATTGCCTTTACCTCCCAGATGCCTCACATTTTAAGCAACGCCTTTATCAAGTCTCCCACCGCACTGACCCACAAAGGTTTCTCCGCCGGAAGCTACAAAGATCTGACCCGGGTAGCCTGGCTCAACCCTCAGATGTGGGCAGAGCTGTTCCTGGAAAACCGGGAGAACCTGCTGTTTGAGCTGGATCAGTATATTGGAAGCCTTTCCGCCTATCGGGAGGCCATTGAAAAACAGGACAGGGATACCCTCACCACGCTGCTGGAAGAGGGCAAACGCCGCAAGGAGGAGGTAGACGGATGAAAACCGTTACCGTCAGCACATCCAAAACCTATGACATTCACATCGGCTCCGGCGTCATGAAGACGCTGGGACAAGCCGCAAAGTCCCTTGGCAAGGCAGAAAAGGTGTGCATCGTCAGCGAAACCACCGTCTTTCCCCTTTATGGAGAAACCGTCCAGGAAAGCCTGGAGCAGGCCGGGTTTCAGGTGGAAGCCTTTGTCTTCCCTGCGGGAGAGGCCAGCAAAAACGGCCAGACCTACCTGAGCCTGCTGAACTTCCTGGCTGAAAAGCGCCTCACCCGTTCCGACCTGCTCGTGGCTCTGGGCGGCGGTGTGGTGGGAGATCTGGCTGGCTTTGCCGCCGCCACCTTCCTCCGGGGAATCCGGTTCATCCAGATTCCCACCACCTTACTCGCCGCTGTGGATTCCTCTGTGGGCGGCAAAACCGCCATTGATTTGCCCGCCGGAAAGAACCTGGCCGGTGCCTTTTGTCAGCCCAGCCTGGTGCTGTGTGATACGGACGCCCTGCTGTCCCTCCCCGAAGACATCTTCCGGGATGGCTGCGCAGAGGTCATCAAATACGGCGTCCTCTATGATCCGGTATTATTCTCTCACCTGGAAGCAAAGGGGCTATCCTTTGACCGGGAGGCTGTGATCACCCGGTGTGTGGAGCTGAAGCGGGATGTGGTGAACAAGGATGAATTTGATACAGGCAGCCGAATGAAGCTGAACCTGGGTCATACCATCGGCCACGGTGTGGAGGCTGTCAGTGAATTCTCCCTGTCTCACGGAAAATCCGTTGCCATCGGCATGGCCATCATCGCCCGTGCCGCTGTGAAATACGGTATGTTTTCCCAGGCAGACTGTGACCGGCTTTTAAATGTTCTGAACCTCTTCGGTCTGCCCACCACTACGGAATATGATCCTGCCTCACTCTACGCCTGCGCCCTTTCCGACAAGAAGCGCTCCGGCAGTCAGGTGAAGCTCATCGTACCAAGGGCCATTGGCCGATGCGACATTCTTCCCATTCCCGTAGAAAACGTAAAAGACTGGATTCAGGCAGGTTTCTGATATGGATATCACCATTTACCCCGGAACCCTTTCCGGTACCGTAACCGCCATCCCCTCCAAATCCCAGGCCCATCGGCTGCTGATCTGTGCCGCCTTTGCGGACAGGCAGACGACGCTCCTCTGCCCGGAAACCAACCGGGACATTGAGGCCACCGCCGAGTGTCTTCGTGCCCTGGGTGCAGGCATCACCCATACCCCGGAGGGTTACATTGTCACACCCATTTTCTCTCCATCAGGAACGGCAAAGCTATCCTGCCATGACAGCGGCTCTACTTTGCGTTTTCTGCTTCCGGTAGCCGGTGCCTTAGGCGTGGATACCACCTTCCTGCTGGAAGGGCGGCTGCCGGAACGACCTCTGTCTCCCCTATGGGAGGAGATGGAGCGGATGGGCTGTCAGCTCAGCCGTCCCACGCCTCAGTCCATCCGCTGTCAGGGATGGCTCAGGGCCGGAGAATATACCATAGACGGCAACGTTTCCAGCCAGTTTATCACAGGGCTGATGCTGGCAACGGCCCTGATCCCCGGGGAAAGCCATATTTCCCTCACAGGGAAGGTCGAATCCAGGCCCTACATCACCATGACCCAGCGAGCAATGGCTTTGTTTGGCTGTCCCTGCGAGGACTTCACTCTCCGGGGTGAGCACCGGTTTCATTCCCCCGGCATTCTCACCGTAGAGGGCGACTGGAGCGGCGGTGCCTTCTTCCTGGGGGCCAATGCCCTGGGAAGCGATCTGACAGTAAAAAACCTGACGCCGGATTCCCCCCAGGGAGACCGGGCTGTTACAGAGCTGCTGCCAAAGCTGGAGCAGAAGGCAACGATCTCCGCTGCGGATGTGCCTGACCTCATTCCCATACTCGCTGTGGTAGCCGCCTGCAAGCAGGGCGCCGTCTTTACGGACATCCGACGGCTGCGGCTGAAGGAATCCGACCGGGTCGCCTCCATCATTGCCATGCTCACCGCACTGGGCGGAAAGGCGGAGGCAGATGAAAACACCCTGACCGTCTTCGGCACCGGACTGACAGGCGGCACCGTGGACAGCCAAAAGGATCACCGCATTGCCATGGCCGCTGCCATCGCTGCCACAGTTTGCAAACAGCCGGTAAGCATCCTGGGGGCGGAATGCAGTGAAAAATCCTATCCCCAGTTCTGGGAAGAATACGCCAGTTTAGGAGGACATTATGAGCAGTACCTACGGTGAAAATTTAAAGCTGTCCATTTTCGGCCAGTCCCACGGCCCTGCCATCGGCATGACCCTGGATGGGATCCCGGCGGGACTGCCTGTGGACTTTGACCGGCTTCAAACCTTTTTAAACCGCCGCGCCCCTGGTCAGGGTGACTATGCGACCCCACGAAAGGAAGGGGATCAGCCGGAATTCCTGTCCGG
>CAYMWT010000073.1:0-4442 GCA_964394055.1 uncultured Oscillospiraceae bacterium | reverse complement strand
CGGGTCAAAGCCCGGATCCTGTCCATCGGCCCCGATTGCCGGGACACTCCTTTGGATCCCTGTCATCCTCAGCTGGACGTAATCGGAAGTGACTTTCCCGTTGTCTCCCGGGAGGCCGGGAACCGGATGCGGGAGACCATCCGTCAGGCCAAAGCCGCAGGTGACAGTCTGGGGGGCATGGTTGAATGCTTTCTCACCGGACTGCCTGCGGGATTGGGGGAACCTATGTTCGGCGGCGTGGAAAGCCGCATTGCATCCATTGTCTATGGCATCCCCGCTGTGAAGTCCGTAAGCTTCGGCATCGGTGCCCAGGCAGCTTACTTGAAGGGCAGTGAATGCAACGACCCCTATGGTTTCGAGGGTGAGAAGGTCGTCACATTAACCAATCACGCAGGTGGTATTTTAGGCGGTATCACCAATGGTATGCCGGTAATCTTCACGGCTGCCATCAAGCCCACGCCCTCCATCGCCCAGCCCCAGCAATCTGTTGATTTAAAAACCGGAACTATCGCCACCCTGGAGGTCAAAGGACGCCATGACCCCTGTATCGTTCCCCGGGCGGTTCCTGTGGTGGAGGCCGCGGCAGCCATTGCCGTCTACGACATGATATTGGGCAATACCCAAACAAACAGGAGGAAAGAACTATGGAATTAACGGAACTTCGCCAGGAGATCGACAAAATCGACGATGAAATGGTGCGCCTTTTCGGCAAGCGCATGGATATCTCCGCCCAGATCTCCGACTATAAAAAGGAAAACGGCCTTCCCATCTTTCAACCCACCCGGGAACGGGCCAAGCTTCAGGATGTGGCAAAGAAGGCCGGCCCGGAAATGGAAACCTATACCCGGGTTCTCTACTCCATGCTCTTTGAGCTGAGCCGCAGCTATCAGAGCAAGCGCAGCGCCGCTGTCAGCCCTCTCTATACCCAGATCACCCAGGCCATTGAAAATACCCCCAAGCTGCTTCCCAAGGCTCCCATGGTGGCCTGTCAGGGGGTGGAGGGCGCTTACTCCCAGATTGCCTGTGAAAAAATCTTCCAGAATCCCTTCATCCTTTATTTCAAGAACTTTGAGGCAGTGTTCTCCGCCATCGAGCAGGGTATGTGTCAGTACGGCATTCTGCCCATTGAGAACTCCACCGCCGGTTCCGTGAAGAAGGTGTACGATCTGATGCAGAAGCACAACTTCTCCATCGTCCGCACCTTCCGGCTGAAAATCGACCATAACCTTCTGGCGAAGCCCGGCGTTTCCCTTTCCGAGATCAGGGAAATCTATTCCCACGAGCAGGCTCTGAACCAGTGTGGCGACTTTTTGCAGAGCCTGATAGGCGTCAACATCGTGCCTGTGAGCAACACTGCTGCGGCGGCGGAAATGGTGGCAAACTCTGACCGCCGGGATGTGGCCGCTCTCAGCAGCCGGGCCTGCGCCGAGCTGTACGGCCTTCACTGCCTGGCCTCCTCCGTCCAGGACAAGGATAACAACCGCACCCGGTTCCTGTGCATCAGCAAGAACCTGGAAATCTATCCCGGCTCCGATAAAACCAGCATCATGATGGTGCTTCCCCACCGTCCCGGCTCCCTGTACAAGGTGTTGGCCCGGCTCTACACCCTGGGCATCAACGTCACAAAGCTGGAATCCCGCCCCATTCCCGACCGGGACTTTGAATTCATGTTCTATTTCGATCTGGAAACCTCCATCTACTCCGAGGAATTTGTGCAGCTGATCTGTGAGCTGGACGAGCTGTGTGAGGAATTCAAGTATTTCGGCAGCTTCACCGAGGTGGTTTGATGAAGTGCGGCTTGCTTGGCAGGGTTCTGGGGCACAGCTATTCCCCCCAGATCCACGGCTTGCTGGGAGATTATTCCTACGACCTGTACGAAAAGGAACCGGAGGAATTGGAAGGGTTTCTCCGGCAGGGAGATTTTACCGGCTTAAACGTAACCATCCCCTATAAGAAGGACGTGATGGCGTTTCTGGATGGGCTCTCCCCTGTGGCTCAAAAAATGAGCTGCGTGAACACCATCCTTCGCCGTGAGGATGGTACCCTGTATGGCCACAATTCGGACTACTATGGTTTTATATCCCTGGTAAAGCACAGCGGCATTCCGGTATCCGGGAAAAAAACCCTTGTCCTCGGCAGCGGCGGCGCATCCAACACCGCTGTCAATGCTTTACGGGATCTGGGCGCTGACCCAACGGTTATTTCCCGTTCCGGTGAGAATAACTACGAGAACCTGTCTCTCCACCGGGACGCCTCCCTCATCGTAAACACCACGCCTCTGGGCATGTACCCCAAAACCGGCGTCGCGCCTCTGGATCTGAGGAAGTTTCCCCATCTGGAAGGGGTACTGGATGTGGTATATAACCCGGCGAAAACCCAGCTCCTGCTGGACGCCGAGGCCCTGGGCATCCCCCATGAAAACGGGCTGTGGATGCTGGTGGCCCAGGCAAAGGAATCCGCCGAATACTTTACCGGGAGTACCATTGACGATGCCCGGATTGCTGACATCCATGGGAAGCTGAAAAAACAGATGGGCAACATCGTCCTCATCGGGATGCCCGGCTGCGGAAAAACCACCATCGGCACTGCCCTTGCCCAGCGGCTGAACCGGCCCTTTGTGGACGCGGACGAGCAGATCATCTCCCTGGCAGGCAAGTCTATTCCCGAGATCTTCGCCCAGGATGGAGAGGACGCTTTCCGGGCCTGGGAGACAAAGGCCCTGGACGCTCTGGGCAAACAGTCCGGCCTGGTGATCGCCACCGGCGGCGGCTGTGTCACACGGCAGGAAAACTATCCCCTGCTCCATCAGAACGGGACCATCGTCTGTCTTCAGCGGGATCTGCGTCTTCTGCCAAAGGATGGCCGTCCCCTGTCTCAGCGGAATTCCCTGGAAGCCATGTACCAGGCCCGTCGTCCCATGTATGAAGCCTTTTCCGACATTACTGTGGACAACAACGGTACCCTTGGGGATACCGTAACAACAATTCTTACCAGCTTGGAGGAAGCCCAATGAAAATACTGGTACTCAACGGCCCCAACCTGAATATGCTGGGCATCCGGGAGCCGGGAATTTATGGAAAAAACACCTTCTCCGATCTTCTGAAGCTTTTGGAAGACACCGCCAAGTCGGAAAATCTGGAAATCGAGCAGTACCAGTCCAACCACGAAGGGGATTTGGTGGACAAGATCCAGTGGGCCTACGGGAAAATCGACGGAATCGTCATCAATCCCGCCGCCTACACCCACACCTCTGTGGCCATTCTGGACGCTCTGAAGGCAGTGAGCATTCCCGCTGTGGAGGTGCACATTTCCGATGTGGACGCCCGGGAGTCCTTCCGGCAGATTTCCTACGCCGGACTTGCCTGCGTGAAAACCATCAAGGGCCATGGCCTGAAGGGCTATCAGGAAGCGGTCCTGTATTTAAAAGAAAACTACGGTTAAACGGCTGCGCCCCGGATGCGAAAAAGCATCCGGGGCGCTTATTGTTGGAATACTTTAGAAGAAACTGACCTGGCTGTTGTCGGGAAGGCTGCCAAAGGCGCCGGCCTCCTTCAGCATCTGAATGTGGGTCTTGGAAACTTTGGGACAGGCGGCGGACACTTCTTCGATGGACAGGAAGGTCTTCCCCTTCCGGCCTTCCACCAGATCCCAGGCGGCATTTTCACCCAGGCCAGAAATGGCTACGAAGGGTGGCAGCAGCTTTCCGTCCACGATCTTAAACCGGATGGCCTCGCTTTGATACAGATCGATGGGCATGAACTCGAAGCCCCGGAGATAGTATTCGTAGGCCACTTCCAGGGTGGTCAGCAGATCCTCGTCCTTGGCGGTGGCATCTTCGTTCTGCTCAATGGCTTTGATGTTGCTCAGCACCGCTTCCTTGCCGTGGGTCATGAGCACGGCATCAAAGCCACCCTTCTGGCTCCGGCGATAGAAATAGGCCGCATAGAAGGCCAGAGGATGATGCACCTTAAACCAGGCAATCCGGAAGGCCATCATAACGTAGGCCACAGCGTGGGCCTTGGGGAACAGGTACTTGATCTTCTTGCAGGAGCCGATGTACCATTCCGGCACACCGGCGGCCTTCATTTCCTCCTCCGCCCCGTCGGGCAGGCCTCTGCCCTTTCGCACCGCCTCCATGATCTTGAAGGAACGCTTCTCCGGCATACCGCAGGAGATCAGATAGAGCATGATGTCGTCACGGCAGCCAATCGTGGAGTCAACGGTAGCCGTCTTGGAGGTGATCAGATCCTTTGCGTTGCCCAGCCACACGTCGGTACCATGGGAGAAGCCGGAGAGCCGCACCAGGGTATCAAACCGGGTGGGCATGGTGTCCATGAGCATACCCCGGGTAAACCGGGTATTGAACTCCGGAATGGCCACAGCTCCCGTGGGGCCAAGCACCGGGTCATCCTCATAGCCCAGAACCTTGGAGGAGATGAAGA
>CAYMWT010000072.1:7788-9865 GCA_964394055.1 uncultured Oscillospiraceae bacterium | reverse complement strand
CGGAATCATTGAGGCAACCGAGGGCGGCAAAATAGGCGGCTTCGATATTATGAAGAACTATCTTTCCTATAACAACCAAACATGGGGAGGAACGAATACCCGTGGCATCTATGTAGGTACGCAAGGTATCCAATGCGGCCCTGCAAGCAAAGGCGTACAAATTACGCCTGACGGATCCCTAAATGCAGAGAAAGGAAATTTCCGTGGAAATGTAAGTGCTGGTAACATCCAGTATGGCGGCAGTGCCGGATATTTCTCTGGAAGCGGCCTGTCTGATGGCTCCGTTTATGGCGGTTCCGGAGGAAAAATCTCTGGCGGAAGTATTTCTACATACAACACCACCGGTGGCATCAACACATCCCTCGCGTATGCAGATTTTTCAAACGGAGTGTTTAACGGTTGGAATACGGCAAGCTGGGTGAAGGCCTCTTGGGCTAATTTCGGTCACATCACCGTAGGCGGTGAGGAATTCGCGCCGAGAACCTATTCGTTTAAAGACGGTTCCGGATTAACGATATCTATTAGGTGCCTGGGAAGGGTGTATTAAATGGAAAAATTAAATACAGCAACAGGAAAAACATTTGACTGCGACTACTTCAACCCGTTCCATCCAGCGGGACAAATAAACCTTCGGGTTTTGAACACACCGCTGGCTACGGTGGCAACCGTGTTTTCTAACCCTCAGGAAACCGTCCAGATGTGGTGTGGGGAACAATACGCCGCTCAGTATACGAAGCTGATTGCCATTGTCCCGGAGGGAGACGCTATCCGGGTTGTGCTCGGGAGGGAGTAATATGGGAAAAATCATGGGGCAGCTGTGCTGTGATTCCATCCCGGAAATCGAAATAGCCGAAGGTTCGGTATATCTCAAATGCCCTGTCTGTGGAAGAAGATCGATAAGTATACCAGTCGTTCTTAATGATGATGGAAAATATGAAACAGTAGACGAAAGATCGACAAGAACGATGATCAATCTTTGGAACAATACAAGAAAGAAGTGAATGAGCATGGACGATTTAATAGAACAGCTGAATTACGTTCTTTCCGTAATGGATACGATTCCCATTGTAAAATTGGAAAATCAAGAAAAATTCACAGACTGCGCCCGGCGGATTCAGCTTGTTTCGGAAATTCTGAAATCCGCCCAGAAAGCGGAACCTGAACAGAAGCCAGATACAGAAAAAAGCGAGGTGGTAACGGATGGCTGATCAGGCAATTGGTGAACTCATACAGGCACAATCAATTGGGCCAACAGACCTGTTTGTTTTGGAGCAATCCAATGTGGCGAAAAGTCTGAAAGGACAAGTCCTGCTTAACTGGCTGACAGCTGCCGCAGACGGCCACGGAGGTATTCAGTCCATTGAGATACAGTCCACATCCGGCCTGGAAATTACATACCGGATTACGCTTGCTGATACCACTATCTTTGATTTTGTTGTGACAAATGGAAGAGGCATCACCAAAATTGAGCCGACAAAAACGGTTGGCCTGGTGGTTACCTACACCATTACATACAATGACGGCACAACATCCACGTTTACCGTAACAAACGGTGAAAAAGGCGATAAGGGCGACACGCCGCATATTTGGATCCGGTATGCTTCGCAGAAGCCTACAGATTCTTCTCCGTCATTCGGATTGCTTCCGGACGATTGGATGGGTCAAGCCGTCAACTACAATGACACGGCACCAACGGACTGGAAAGAGTACGAGTGGTTCAAGATCAAGGGCGAAAAGGGCGACCCCGGCGCCCCGGCCACGCTCATAAGCGCGGAGGTGGCCTATCAGGTCGGCGATTCCGGAACGATTATTCCCTCTGGTGCCTGGAGCGCAAGCATCCCGGTGGTTGCACAGGGGAAATACCTGTGGACCCGAATCGTCCAGCAGTTTAACACCGGTAATCCGGTAACTGCCTATACCATATCCAGAATGGGCATGGACGGCCTGGGGGCTGTATCCTCTGTGTGTGGCGTATCTCCTGATCCTGACGGCAATGTGGCATTGACGGCGGAGGACGTAGGCGCTGTATCCTCTGTGTGTGGCGTATCTCCTGATCCTGACGGCAATGTGGCATTGA
>CAYMWT010000072.1:0-7688 GCA_964394055.1 uncultured Oscillospiraceae bacterium | reverse complement strand
CGGCGGAGGACGTAGGCGCGATGTCCACCTCCGGCGGCACCATGGCCGGGCCAATCGATATGGCTGGAAACGGCGTGAAAAATCTGCCTTTGCCAACGGAAAACAACGAGCCATTGATTAAAAGCCAGATCGTCAATTCTTTCGCAACGACGGAGCCTGGATTTGTTGCGGATGCACGGACTGTGGCTGTTATACGCCCAAATTTAACGCTCACAGATTTGATAAAACCAGACCGGTACACAGAAAAAACACTTTCGGTATTTGGGAAGGTTGCCATCATGTTCATCAACTGTTCGCTTGATGAAACTAAATCCTTTACGTTGTATAACCCGAATATAATCGCTAACTTACCGGAGGAATTTTCACCAGACAAAACTATTTCTGTAGGCGTTTTCCTGAGGAATCAGGTCTATTGCACTATAGGTGTTTTTCCAGATGGCCAAGTTTTTGTTCAACCATATGGTACGATATCTGGAAAAAGCGCTTTCGCCGTAAACTTGTGCTGGATTGTAAAATGATTTGGAGGCTCAGAAAATGATAATCAGATTAAAAAGCGAAAAATTCTATCCACTCGCAGCTTTTCCGGCTCCGTATGCCTTTACAATCCTTTCTGTTTCAGCCTCAAAAATCGCCCCCCAGCTGACCCGTGACAACCTTGCAAGAATCGATTTTCTCACAGATGATGGGCTGGTAAGCGGCATCTACACCGATAAGCAACTGGTATCCTGTACGCAGTCCGGGGAGGATGTGGCTGTGGTGATCTGCGATCGGTATGACATTGTGATCGATGTGGGCCCGGACAACCGGATTACAGGGGTGCGGTATCCCAAATTTGCCGACCATGGGGACACTGTGGTGGACAAGCTGCCGGAGGGTGATCCACTTGACTACAAATATGTGGATGGGCAGTTTTTCTACGATCCTCTGCCCAAGCCCCCGGAGCCTGAGCCGGAGCCTGATGCTCCGACACTAGAGGAACGGGTGGAGGTACTGGAAACCACAACAGATGACATGATTCTGCTGATGGCAGATTTGATTGGAGGAGAATAAAGTTATGAAAACACTGAGCAATCTGAAACTGAAAATCATGGTGCGGGCGTTTAAGATCCGTATCAAAAACGGAGAGGATTTTGCCGACATTGCCGCCGACTATCCCGCCCTGACCACGGACGATCTGGAAGCCATACGGGCGGCTCTTAATGTGGCCTAATCCGATAAAGCAGACTTTATCTGACTAAGGAGGCGGTAATTTGACCCTGAAACAAAAGCAAGCCCTGCTGGCATACCTGGGCTACTATGACGGCTCTCTGGACGGTATCTGGGGACAGCAGTCCCAGCGTGCAACCATCGACTTCCAGCGCGCCTACATGGACAGTGCGGACGGCATCTTCGGCGCCGCAACGGAAAAGCGGATTCTTGAGGTGGTTGCCACCGGGGAGCAGCCCATCCAGCCGCCCCAGAGCACCCCGGAGGCAGGGACAGGAGATTGCTGGTGGAAAGACATCCGGTATTTCCGGCGTGAGGAATTCCGGTGCAAATGCGGCGGGAAATACTGCAATGGGTTCCCGGTAGAGCCGGAAGAAGCCCTTGTGCGAGCGCTGGACAAAATCCGGGAAAGGCTGGGCGTTCCCATCACCATCAGCTCCGGCATCCGCTGCGCAACGCACAACGCCAATGAGGGCGGCGTGGCAAACTCTCAACATATGTATGGCCGGGCAGCAGACCTTCACGCCAATGTTTCCCCGGGAACCATGAAAACAGCTGCTGAGGCTGTCATGGGGTCCACGGGAGGTATTGGGCTGTACAACTGGGGAATCCATGTGGACACCGGAAAATACTCCCGGTGGAACGAGTAGGGAGGTGCATTCCGATGGAAAGCATCATTGCCGCCGTCATTACAGCGGTTATCACGGGTGGCGTAACGTTGGCTGGCGTTCTAATCGCAAACGGCAAAACCCAGGCCGTTATGGAGACGAAGGTTGACGAGCTGACCAGAGAGGTACGTGAGCACAATGGTTTCGCTCGCCGAATGCCCGTGGTAGAGGAACAGATTAAAGTTATCAATCATCGGATTGAAGACTTAGAGGGATTTCATAAACCAAATTAATTTACAAACATAGGAGGAAATCAAAATGGAAATGTTCAGCACTTATCTCGTACCCGCAATCGTAGGTATTTGCCTGGTTGCCGGCTACATCGCAAAGCACTGGCTCAAGGACGTGGACAACAAAATCATCCCCACGGTTGTAGCTGTCATTGGCGTGATTTTCGCCGTCTGGATGAACTGGGGCAGCGTTACCCCTGAAATCATTCTCGGCGGCGCACTGAGCGGCCTGGCGTCTACTGGACTGCATCAGGCATTTAAGCAGTGGATTGATAACGGCGGAAAAGAGTAATTTCAAATAAACGTCCACAAAAGAAATGTAACAGAATGAAAAGATAGCACCACCCTCTTTCGGATAGTTTGAGGGTGGTGTTATTATGTATAACATGAAGATGTTATTGAACTGTCCTATGAAATTGAATGTATCATAGCAGAAATGATGCCCGCTGTCAAGGAGAAATACCCAAAGTCCCATAAGAAAGCAGCCAGTGTCTCAAGGCACCGGCTGCAAACATTTTTAGGGTGGAATGGGGAGGAGGGGAAGTCCGCCCCATTCCGTTGCTAGGGGAAATATAACTCTGGTGAGGGAGTTATCAAAGGGTAACGCGCTTTTCAAAAAACAAAGCGCTTTCGGCCGGGGCAGAAACAGCCGGGGCCAATATAGGAACATGGCGTCCCGCACAAACCGTGTGCGGCCGTCAATGGTTACTTGGTGTATCTGCCCTTTCTCCGTTTGCCGATGATCAGGGCAGCCACAGCGCACAGGAGGCACAGGGCACTCAGGCCGATCCAAAGTCCCAGCCGGGTTTCGTCACCGGTTGTGGGCGTGGTGTCCCGGTTGATCTTCCGGTTGGTAAACCGGGCATAGGCGGTTTTGCCATCCCGGATCACCCCGGTATCGTCAGTCTTCCTTACGGTGTAGCCCTCGTTGTCGCCTTCCCTGACGGTGTACTCCAAACCGGCGGGAAGACCTTCGGCGGTCTTTCTCTCGCCATGCTTCAGGGTGAACTCCGCCCGGCCATTCACGAAGGTCATTTCGCCGTATTTCCCGTTGATGCTCTGATCGCTGAGGGTGACCACAAAGGTGAACGCCTTGGTCTTATCCCCATGGAAGCCGGTAACGGTTTTGGTGACTGTGAGCTTGCCGGTTTTCTGCGTAACGATGCCATTCCTGGTGTTTGTAAAGGCAGCGGTTTTACCCGCGGTGGTGATCTTTCCGGTTTCGCCGGTGGACGTGGTGGTATAGCCATCCTGGTTAGCCTCGGCCTCCACAACCGTATAGGCAGTATCAACCGGGAGGTTGGATGCCCGCTTGCTCTGGCCGTGCTTCAGGGTGAATCTCGCCGTGCCCTGTTCAAAGGTCATTTCCCCATAGACGCCGGAAATGGAGGGATCGTCCAGGGTTACGGTGAAGTGGAACTCCTTCGTCCGATCTCCTTCGTTGCCCGCCACGGTTTTGGTGACGGTCAGACTTCCGGTGGGGAAGATCTCACGGCTGTTCTCAAAGGCCGCGACAGCATTTACATTCGCCGCAATCCTGCCTGTAATTGTGCCGGAACTCGGCTTCGAGTGCCAGCCCGTCTCTCCAGCCTCGGTTACCGTAAAACGGGTGCCATCGGGAAGACCACGGATGACGATGGCTTCATCGTGGTGCAGCAGAACTGTGTCGCCGCTTTCCACGTATCCGGACTTGTCCAAAGAGATGTAGTAATAGGTACCTGGCAGCTTGTTTCCGGAGGAATCCATGAAATCCACGGTGAACGCAAAGCTCCTGGTGTAGTCCGAAGCCTGGAGATTCGTGCCGCTGACCGTTTTACTGATGGTCAGGGTACCGGTATTGGTCTCTGTGTCAGGCTGGTCCATGACGACCACCGTGTTCAGCAGGCTGAACAGGCTGGTGAGATCGTCGTTTCCCAGATCCTCACGCTGGGCCATATTGTGGGTGCTGTCCAGGGAGCTGTAATTCTGCTGTACCCGTGTACGGATAAATCCGGTGTCCGTAATGAAGAAGGGCTTGTTCGTCTTACCGCCGTCACTGTCGTGCAGACCGTAGTCCACCAGGGCGTTCAGCCCATAGTGCAGGTTCATAAAGCGCTTGACCGTGGTTCCTGCCAGGGTATCGTCCGTCCATCCGTCCAAAGCAAAGCTGCCGGATTCCTGACGCTGGCAGAACGCGGTGATGTCCTGCAAGGTCACATTCACATCGCCGTCGGAAGCGTATTTCACCATGGTCTGGGTCAGCTTACCTACACCCGCCATCACGGTTACGCCGTCGTCCGCAATACCGGCATCGGCATAGATGGAATAGGTGCCGACGACCACCGGGATCACGGTATCGTTGATCTCGTACCCAGCCGGACTCTTCGTCTCCCGGAGATAATACATGGTGTCTGCGGCATTGGCCCACGCCATCTTCGCATAGCCATCCGTATTTGCCGGCACCTGGGGCCGGAAGATCAGAATGCCGTCCTCCCCGTTCACGTTGGCGGTTACGCCGCTGGTTACCGGGTTTTTCCCGGAAACCGCGTCTGCCTCAGTCCTGTACAGGGCAAACTCTGCCCCGTTCAGGTGGACGCCGTCCTGACTGACCTTCTGCACACGCAGCTCCCGCTGCTCGTTGGGAACGTAGATCATGGAGCGGAAGAGCCGCCCGAAGGTGCTCACGTCCAGGAAGCTGAAGCCCATGCTGTTGGCCGTACCGGGGTCGTTAACTCCCAGAATCCTGTTTGCAAAGGATTCTACGTTTGCATCCATGTTCCCGGCAATGGCATTGCCCAGAGCCTTGTACCTTGCCTCCGCCGTGTTCCCGGTAATACGGAGTTCATCCAACGCACTCGGGGTAATGATGGCGTAGACCATGCGCATGTCCGCGTTGACGCTGTTCATCAGCTCATACCGGTCTGCTCTTCCGGGCAGGTCGGTGAGGTATCCCTCCAGTCTGCCATCGCTGGCATCCCAGGTCAGGTACCACTCCGGCACCAGGTCGTCGTTTGAGCCCATTGCCATTTGGTACAGGGCTGCCTTCAAAACAGCCTTGCGTCGGGCGCTTTCACTGGAGTCTGTGGGAATGCTGGCGGAGAAGCCGTTCAGGTTGTCGCCGTACACGGCCACCCAGGTGCCGTCCGTCTGCTTCAGCGCGGGAATCGCCACCACCAGGCCACTTGATTGGTACTCCGTTGAAACCGTCTTTCCACCACTCGTAACCGAACCGTCAGCTTGAATCACACCATAGTGGATATTGCCGTTTCCGGTAACGGTGCTGCTGAAGCTGGCGTAGGAGCCGGTGGTCCAGCGGTTTGCCACAATCAGCATGGTGGTTTCAAAATTGTATTCCAGCACGATGTCCACAGGCAGGGAGCGGTACCCTTCCGGACTGCTGGTTTCCTTGAGAATGTAGTATTTGTTGTTTCTGTCCGCAAAGTTAAAGGGACGTAGCTTTCCGTCGGAACCGGTCACGGCAAAGTTTGCCAGGCCGTCTGTTCCCGTGGTCAGAGTTGCGAGAGGGGCACCTATCTGCTTGACGTACACCAGCCCAGCGCTGGCATTGGTGCAGGGCAGAGCCGCCGGGTCATTGGCATCGGCTTTGATGGCCTCGTAGAGAGCAAACTGAACCCCCGACAAAGGCTCGCCGTTCTGATCCACCTTCTTCAGCTCGTGGTAGAGCTGGGGCTGCAGGTTGAAGCGAAGTCTCAGACTGGAGTCGTAGTTGCCCCGCTCCAGGTAGAACATCTTCAGGGTATGGGCGCTGTTGCTGGAGAAGGTGTTGCCATTCCAGCTGACATCATCCGCCTTTCCGGCAGCTTCAAACAGAGCTTTCAGGTTGCTACTATCGACTTTGCCTTCCGTGGTAACCTGGCCGCCGCTTCGCCAGCTCTGTCCAATCGCGACCTCTCCGGTTTGGAAGTTAATGGTGCCGTACAATTCACTGTGAATGCCGCCGATGTCCAGGACAAGCACATCGTCCACAAAGACCCATACATCGTCGTCTCCGGAGAATTCAAAGGTCATGGGCACATTGCCGGAGGCACCGTTGTTGATGACACCGTTCAGGGGCTGGTTGAAGTCAATCGTCACGGTCATGCCCAGATAGTGGTTCGCATGGACGGCATTGCTTTCGTTTGTTATAGCTTCGGAACTGGAGAGAATATTAGTTGGATTCCCTTTCCCGTCCGCTATCTGAATGCTGTCAAACACTTTTGAAGCAGAATCAAAGGGGAAGAAGTTGCCCAGGCTCTTATCGCCGTCAAAGGTGCCTATTTCATGACCTTCAGCGTCCGGATCAAGCTTGTTATATCCTCCGTCCGTGCGCCATACAGCGGGGCCGTCATAGAGGGTGAAGCTGTTGCTATCTTCGTTGTACTCCGCAAAATTCTGACGGGCATTATAGTAATAGTAGCCTTGGCTGTCTATCTGGAACAGGTTTGTTACATCCGCATAGGTTTTCTTACCATTCGCGGTTTTATCAGGATCAAACAGATAACTCAGAGATGCTTTTTCGCAGTCACCGCTGACCGTATCCCCGTTTACTGCCAGACCCCGGGCATTCAGAAGCCCTACAGAAAGGCCCCTGGCCGCTTCCACACCGGCGTTTTGGAATTCCGCATGGTTCAGGTTTGCAATGTCCATTTGCTTGCGATAGGGGTCAGTACTCCAAGAACCGTCCTCCGTAATGATTGGTTGAGTCGGATTCTGAAGACGCTTACGCGCGTTTTCCAGGTTGATACGGGGATAACCGTTTACCAGTGTGGATTCCACGATCCCCTTCATATTTGTGTTGGCCTTGCCCCAGGGACGTCCGGCGCCGGAACCCTGGTTCCAGAAGCCGGCTTCCCGCATGGCGCTGCCGCCGAAGAGCAGCAGGGCGCCTTCATTGATGCCGTTGCTGTATTGTGTAAATGTCGCTCCTGCTGGAAGAACATCGTTGTCATCGGTTCCGATCTCGGGGTCATAATCAAACAGGTTGACCGTCACGTTATCCGGCTGCATACCTTGCACCATATGATCCGCAAAATCATCATCATCGGTAAGAAGTCGTCTTGTTCCGGGATAATTCGCGTCCATTGTCTGCACGCCGCCGACATCCAGCCAGACCTTCAGCGCGGGAGCCTCCTCCGTCAGCTGATATCCCTCTTCCACGGAGGCCATCAGGGGGTAAAGCGTCCACTGGGTTTCAACGCTCTGCTGGGCATCCGGATCCGTCTCCTGGGACAGCTCGGTGATGCCAAGCTTCTGCAGGTCTTCCGACCCGCTGATCACCACCGGATCTTCTTCCAGGCCGGAGAAATCCCATTCGATGCTCACATCGGCTTCTTCCCCGTCCTCCAACGTCCCGTGGATCCCGGCGGGAAGCATTTCCGTCAGCACGGCCTTCAGCTCCCGCAGGTTCTCCTCCCAGGCCTCTTCCTCGGACTGGCCGGGATCCGGTTCCCCCATATCATCGACAGACATTGTCTGGGATCCGCTCAGCAGCTGATCCATGGTATTCAGGCTAAGGAACCACTGTCCGCCAAGCGCTACCAGAAAACCTTCACAGCCTTCCTTATCCACCCATTCCCAATCGGTGATGTACTTGACCTCCGGCTGG
>CAYMWT010000071.1:0-9875 GCA_964394055.1 uncultured Oscillospiraceae bacterium | reverse complement strand
TCGAGAAAATCCACAATTTCTCTCCCCTATCCCGGTTTCCCAGACTTTACATGGGAAAGGGTTCGTGGTATAATTGTCGAAAATCAGGAGGTATCCTATGAAACTCGTCATTCTCACCGCCCTGGGTGTGGGCGGCGCTACCATTGTTGGCAGCATCATCGGCTTTCTCTTTCAGAAAATTTCCCACGCCTTCAGCGACCTGGTGCTGGCCTTTGCCGCCGGTGTCATGCTGGCCGCCGCTGTGCTGGGGCTGATCCTTCCCTCCCTGGACTACGGCGGAAGCTTCGGCATCCTCATCACCATCGCCGGAATATTCGCGGGCGCTCTGTGCCTGAATCTGATGGATCGGCTGGTACCCCATCTTCACAGGCTGGTAGGCGTGGATCCGGAAAGCCATTCCGGAAACGCCAACCTGAACAAGGTGCTTCTCTTCGTCTCTGCCATCGCCATTCACAATCTGCCCGAGGGCATCGCCGCGGGTGTGGGCTTCGGGGCGGACAATCCCACCGGGGCCATTCTCATTGCGGGCGGCATCGCTCTGCAAAACATTCCCGAGGGCATGGTGATCATCGGGCCTATGCTGGCCGCCGGGATCTCCCCCAAGCGCACCTTTCTGTGTGCCCTGTTTACCGGACTGGTGGAGGTTGCGGGTACCCTGCTGGGGTATTTCGCCGTGTCCATCGCCTCCGCCATTCTCCCCTTTGCCCTGGCCTTCGCGGGAGGCACCATGCTCTATGTCATCAGCGACGAGATGATCCCCGAAACCCATCACGACCACACCAGCAGCGCCACCTACGCCCTTCTGGCAGGCTTCTGCCTGATGCTGGTATTTGACGTGCTCCTGGGCTGAGAAAGGAAAATTATGGAAAAGGCTTTTTTATTCGATCTGGACGGCACCCTTACCGATTCCGGGGAAGGGATCATCAACTGTGCCGCTGCGGCGCTACAGCACTTCGGTTTGCCCATTCCGACCAAAGAGGAGCTGCGGGTATTTGTGGGGCCGCCTCTCCATGAAACCTTTTTAAAGTTCGGCGTGAAGCCGGAACAGATCGACGAGGCCATTCAGGTCTACCGGAAGCGCTACATCCCCATTGGCATGTTCGAAAATGTCCCCTATCCCGGAATTGAGAAGGTTCTGCAAAGCCTGAAGCAGGCGGGACATAAGCTGTATGTGGCCACCTCCAAGCCGGAGGGAACCGCGGTGGAGATTCTGGAGCACTTCCATCTGGCCCATTACTTTGACCGGATCTGCGGCGCCTCCAACGACCTGTCCCGAAGCACCAAGGAGGC
Source organism: uncultured Oscillospiraceae bacterium (assembly GCA_964394055.1). Taxonomy (GTDB): domain Bacteria; phylum Bacillota; class Clostridia; order Oscillospirales; family Oscillospiraceae; genus Faecousia. The sequence goes on along the minus strand of CAYMWT010000071.1, from coordinate 8,585 downwards.
GGTGATCGCCTATCTTCTGGAAGAAAACGGACGTGGGGACAATATGGTCATGATCGGCGACACGAAATTTGACGTACTGGGCGCCAAAGAACATGGGATCCCCACGGTAGGCGTAGCCTGGGGCTACGGGAAGGTGGAGGACATGTTGGAAGCCGGGGCCGAAAAAATCGTCTATACCATGGAAGAATTACAGGACTATCTTCTCAGATAAGGAAGGTGACAGCTATGAAAATTACCAGCATTCGTCTGGGCCGGATTTCCGTCCCTCTGCGCACCCCCTTCAAAACCGCTCTGCGCAGCGTCAACAGCGTGGAGGATGTCATCGTAGAGCTTCGCACCGACTGCGGCAGGGTGGCCTACGGCGAGGCCCCTCCCACAGGAGCCATTACCGGAGACACAACGGGAGCGATCATCGGGGCCATCCAGGATCACATCGGCAAGACCATTCTGGGCCGGGATGTGGAGGAATTGGAGCCTCTGCTCCAGGCGGTGCAAGGCTCCATCGTGGGCAATTCCAGCGCCAAGGCCGCGGTGGATATGGCCATCTGGGATCTCTACGGCCAGCTGTACAGCATCCCCGTGTATAAGCTTCTGGGGGGCGGACGGAAGCAGCTGGTGACCGATATCACCATCTCCGTCAATGACCCGGAGACCATGGCCCGGGACGCCATCAAGGCCCTGGATCGGGGGTACGACTGCCTGAAAATGAAGGTGGGCGTGGATCCCACCCTGGACGTGCAGCGGCTGAAGGCTGTCCGGGAGGCTGTGGGCCAGGACATTACCATTCGCATTGACGCCAACCAGGCGTGGCAGCCCAAACAGGCGGTGCGGATTCTCAATGAGATGCAGGATAAGGGGCTGGACATTGAGCTGGTGGAGCAGCCGGTTTCGGCCCACGACTTTGAAGGGTTAAAGTATGTGACGGAGCGCAGCTACGTGCCGGTATTGGCGGACGAGGCGGTGTTCTCCCCGGAAAACGCCATGACCATATTGAAAATGGGCGCGGCTGACCTGATCAACATTAAGCTCATGAAATGCGGCGGCATTTATAACGCGTTGAAAATTGCCAGCGCCGCGGAGGTCTACGGGGTAGAGTGCATGATCGGCTGTATGCTGGAGGCCAAAATCTCCGTCAACGCCGCTGTCCATCTGGCCTGTGCCAAAAATATCATTACCAGGGTCGACCTGGACGGGCCGGTGCTGTGCAGCGAAGACCCCATTCTGGGCGGCGCTGTGTTCCAGGAGAAGGTCATTACCGTGTCCGATGGGCCTGGTCTGGGCATTTCCGGGATCGAGGACGGAAAGGTCAGCTGGTTCTGGGACAGCAGAGCCATGTAACCGAAATAAAAGCCACGGGATTTTTTCCCGTGGCTTTTCTCTTGACAAGCTGGTCTATTCATGATAGACTAAAGAAAAGGTCTACTATTGATAGACCAAGTGTAAGGAGGTACCCATATGGAGGATTATCGGCTGGGCGTGGTGGAAGCCCGGTTCGCGGAGCTGATCTGGGCCAACGAGCCTGTTTCCTCGGGAGAGCTGGTGAAGCTGTGCGCCCGGGAGCTGGAATGGAAAAAATCCACCACCTATACCGTGCTGAAAAAGCTGTGCGACAAGGGGCTGTTTCAGAATATAAACGGCACTGTCACCTCTCTGGTGTCCCGGAAGGCCTACCTGTCCGGGCAGAGCCGGCAGTTTGTGGCGGACACCTTTTCCGGCTCCCTGCCTGCCTTTATCGCGGCTTTTGCCGAAAGCGACGGCCTGAGTGACAGGGACATTTCCGAAATTCAGAAAATGATCCAGGCTTACGAAGGGAGGCGGAAGGAATGACCAGGGCGTTTTTACAGCTTGCCAACCTGAGCATCACCGCAAGCTATCTGATTCTGGGGGTGCTGCTTCTCCGGGTGCTTCTGCGGAAGGTACCCAAAAACCTGACCCTCTGGCTGTGGGCCTTGGTTGGGGTGCGTCTGGCCCTGCCCTTCTCTTTGGAAAGCGCCCTCAGCCTGGTTCCCAAGGGGCAGCCCATTCCGGCGGACATTGCCCTGTCCCCTGCCCCGGCCATTGACAGCGGCATTCCCGTGATAAACCAGGCCATCAACCCTGTGATCGCTCAGAATTTCACCCCGGAACCTGTGGCCAGCGTCAACCCCCTCCAGGTGATTCTGCCCATTCTGGCAGCCGCCTGGGTTCTGGGCGTGGCCCTGATGGGGCTGTATGCCCTGGTCAGCTTTCTCAGGCTGCGGAAACGGGTTGGGGTGTCCCTGCGGCTCCGGGACAATGTCTATCTGTGCGACCATATCCCTACCCCCTTCCTGCTGGGGCTGGTGCGCCCGAAAATCTACCTGCCCTCGGATCTGGAGCCAAGGTATCAGGAGGCGGTTCTGCGCCACGAGTACGCCCATCTGCGCCACCACGACAACTGGTGGAAGGTGCTGGGCTTCCTGCTGCTGAGTGTGTACTGGTTCCATCCCCTGGTGTGGGTTTCCTATGTACTCTTCTGCCGGGATCTGGAAATGGCCTGCGACGAGCGGGCTGTGAACGGACTGACTGAGGAAGCCCGGAGGGACTACTCCTATGCCCTTCTCGCCTGCGCTGCTCCAAAGCGCACCATCTTCGTCTGCCCTGTGGCCTTTGGGGAGAACGGCATCAAGTCCCGGATCCGGAATGTACTGCGGTTCAAAAAGGCCACGGTCTGGGGAACGGCGCTGGTTTTCCTGATCGGGGCGATCACTGCCGTTTGTTTTTTGACCAATCCCAGGGAGGAGGTCATCCCGGAAGAGACGACCGTGCCTACACAAGCTCAGGAGGATACCGGTCTACAGGATACAGAGCTTCCGGAGATCTTTTTCCTCTTCACCAGTCCGGAACCCTCCCCGGGACTGGATGGAGTGGTCTTTGAAGACCTGGACGGGGACTACACCTATGAAAACGGGGCGCTTACCCTTCTGTTTCACAACGTTACCAAGGTAGCTCAGACGACCCAATACGAAGACGGAAGGGCATTTGAGCAAACCATCCTGCTGAAAACCCCGGACACCACCATGGAGATCCGCAACCCGGATGTGAATACGCCCTGGAGCTTGTACGAATTTACCGGCCGGGAAAATAGTATCACCATTGCCGACCAGACGGGACAAGTTCCCCTGGTGTGCAACGAATACTGGCTGCGCCATGCTGTCAGCGGCACCCCCTTTCTCCGCCTGGTCAGCAGGATCACCCAATCCCCAGGGGAGCTGCTGTCCCAGTCCCCCAGCCCCTACCCTCCCACGGAGGCAGAGCTGACCTGCACCCGGTCGGATGTGGCTTTCCGGGATGTGGACGGGGAATTCACCTATGAAAACGGGAACCTTTCCCTTCTGTTCCGCAATGTCAGCCAGATGGGAAGTCGAACCCTCCGGGACAGGAACGGAGAAGCATACACCCAGACCATTCTCCTGAAGGATTTTGCCACCACCATGGAGCTGTCCAACGCCCATATGGACGGCTCCCAGTGGGCCTGGCGGGTAAGCGAAACCTCCGGCACGGAGGAGCCTGTTACCGTTACCGATCAGATGTCCAGGCGGGTTTTCTCCAACAATGAATACTACATGCAGGATCTGCTCACCGGACGCACGGTGCTTCTGCTGAAGCGGGCTGCACGACTGACGGAGACAGACGGGGCGCTTCGTCCCAAAACCGCCCAGGCCGCTCTGGCCATTGACCGGAACACCGGGGAAACCCTCTACGCCTGGCAGGCTGATCAGAAAATTCCCACCGGAATCCAGAACAAGCTTGCCCTGGCGCTTACCGTGCTGGAGGAGCATGCTCCCGAGGAGCTGGTGGATGTGACCGGCCTGCCCGCCTACCTTCTGAAAGGGCCTTATACATACCTTCACGATGTCTCCGGAACCTCCTACCTGGAGGACGTGAAGGAAATGACCGTGGAGGAGCTTCTGACCCTGCTCCTGCTCCAGAGCAGCCAGGATCCCGGCTATCCCCTGGCAAGGCTGGCCGCCGGAAGTGAGGAGGCCATGGTGGCAAAAATGAACGAGTATGTGGGGCAGTTCTGCCGGGATACCAGCTTTACGGATGTCTACGGCGTTGCCCAGGGGCAATATACCACAGCCAGAGACACCCTGCTGCTGGTCAACCGGGTGCTGGAAAATCCCTGCCTTGCCAGAATCTGGACAAAAACAGAGCTTGCCCTTCACTATCCCACCAGCGGTGAGGAGACGGTCTGCGGCTCCTCCAACTACCTGCTGGGTATGTCAATCATCCCGGATTATTATGATTCCCGGGTCACCGGCGGCTTTGCCAGAACCTTCAACCTGGTAGACGATCTGGTCTGCACCGCCCAGCAGGGAGACCGGAATATCCTCTGCCTGGTTCTGGGCGGTCAGCGGGAGGTGGACGAGGCCAAAACCTGGATGTGCACCTATTACGCTGGTTTAGAAGAAACCGCCGCCCTGCTCAATACCGTGCTGGACTAAAGAAAAAGCGATTGCGGAAACCAAACCGCAATCGCTTCTCTTTTTCCTTCTCAGGGACAGAGGCTGTCCCGTATGTACTGTCTGGCCTGGGCGGCGTCTATGCCCATGACCACGCTGACCTCGCTGCCCAGCAGCTTCTCCGCGTCCCGGAGGAAATTCTCGTCACACAGGTGACACTTCCTTCCAACTGCCTGCTGGGCTGCCCGGTGACTGTAGAGGGTATGCACCATGGTCATCAGCCCTTCCCGCTTCCCCGTGGCCAGCAGCTCCCGGTAGGTCTGCTTTCGCTCATTCTCGTTGGGGTTCCAGCTGCTGACGTGGACAGACTGGGAGTGGATCAGGGTGTCCAGCTCCTCCCGGCTGAGCAGCCTTTGCAGACGGCTCATAACGGTCTCGTTTTGGGTTGGCACCATGTACCGGGAACCGTCCCGGGTCACCGGCTCCAGAATCAAATAGCTTACCTGCTTCCTGTCTACCCGTTTTTCCTCATTTCCTACCACGCTGCATACGCCGTGGCTTCCGTACAAAACCTTGTCGCCAATCTCAAACACCCTATTTTCCCTCCCAGAAAATCCGCCAAACCTCCACTTACCATATTTATTATAACACAAATCACAGAAAAAAGCATGTGGAACTTTTGCCGAATTTCACCAGGGGTTTTTGGGAAAAAAGTTGTGATTTCTGGTAAAAATGCTGCCACGGGAGACCGTGGCAGCACTTTACATAACATATCTCAGACAACCTCAAGCTTAATGGTATTGGTATTGCCCTGACCGCCGCCTACGGGGCCGCCGGTGAGCAGCAGGTTATCCCCGGGCTGCAAATCCAGAACCTCGATGGCCGCCTTTTTGGCATAGTAGAACATGACGTTCACATCCGGGAACTGCTCTGCCATAACGGGGGTCACGCCCCAGCTCATGGAAAGCCGCCGCCAGATTTTCCGGTCGGTGGTCATGCCGATGATGTTCACAGGGGTGCGGAACCGGCTGACCAGCATGGCGGTTTTTCCGGACACGGAACAGACCACAATGGCCTTGGCCTTCACATCGATGGCCATGGAGCACACAGCGTGGGAAATGCAGTCCAGGTTATTCTTGCCGGTATACTCGGCAGCCAGGAACCGGCGGACGTAATCCGTGTGCTTCTCGGTATACTCGGCGATCTCCGCCATGGCCTTCACGGATTCCACCGGATACTTACCGGCGGCGGATTCTCCGGAGAGCATGATGCAGGAGGTGCCGTCATAGACGGCGTTGGCTACGTCGGAAATCTCCGCACGGGTGGGTCTGGGGTTCTGGATCATGGATTCCAGCATTTCCGTGGCGGTGATCACCCGCTTGCCCATGAGACGGCACTTCCGGGTCAGCCGCTTCTGAACCACGGGCACCTCCACAAAGGGAATTTCCACACCCAAGTCGCCTCGGGCGATCATAATGCCGCCGCAGGCAGAGCAGATGTCCTCCACGTTGTCCACGCCCGCCTGGTTCTCGATCTTGGCAATGATCTCAATGTCGCTGCCCCCGTTGGCGTCCAGCAGTTCCTGGATGTCCAGCACGTCCTGCTTGGTGGAGACGAAGGAGGCGGCGATGAAGTCCACCCCGTGTTGAATGCCGAAGAGGATATCCGCCTTATCCTGCTCCCCCAGGTAGGGGCCGGACATGACCTTGTTGGGGAAGGACATGCTCTTACGGTTACTCAGCACGCCGCCCACCAGGCACTTGCAGCGGATGTCGCTGCCCACGATCTCCTGAACCTCAAACTTCACCATGCCGTTATTCACGGTGACGATGTTGCCGGGCTTCAAATCCCGGTTCAGCTGCTTATAGTTGACGCTGACTCTCGTCTGGTCGCCTTCCACCTCGTCCACGGTGAAGGTGAAGGGGTCGCCCTCCTTCAGCTCGATTTTCCCCTCCGCGAAGGTGCGGATCCGGTATTCCGGGCCTTTGGTGTCCAGCATGATGGCAAGAGGAATGTTCAGCTTCTCCCGGACACGCTTGATCAGCTCGATCTTCTTCTCGTGCTCCTCGTGGGTGCCGTGGGAAAAGTTCAGCCGGGCCACGTTCATGCCGGCCAGGCACATCTGGGTCAATACTTCCTCGTTCTCGCTGGCAGGGCCGATGGTGCAGATGATTTTTGTTTTCCGCATGGGGTTGCCTCCTTATGTTTTTTCTCATTGTTTCGGAGTTATTTTACCACGAGGGATTTTCCCCGTCAATGGAAAATATTCAGGATGTGGACGCTCAGTTTTTGGCGCTTGTGTATTTGCACTCTCAGTCTCAATGACATTTCCCCTGACAGGAACCCGCCATGGAGCAGCCGCAGCACTTCCCTTTCTTCTTCGAACGTGCCATGGAGACAATCACGGCGACCACCGTAAGTCCCAAAACGGCCAGCACCACCATGTCTCCCAAATGCCCGATGATCCAGTTCACCATATGCTCACACTCCAATCTTTACCGGAACATCGGCGTACTTATTCTTCCGTACCACCAGGTAGATAAGCCCTGCCAGCACGCCGAGAGCCAGCACCGTGAAACCGGTGAAGGCAGCCTCTCCCGTAAACAGTCCGCCGATCTGGTAGATGATCATGGACACGGCGTAGGCAAAGCCGGTCATGTAGCCGATGGTGGCCAGCGTCCACTTCCTGCTTCCCATCTCCCGGCGGATGGCACCGATGGCCGCAAAGCAGGGGGCGCAGAGGAGATTGAACACCATGAAGCTGTAGGCACGGACGGGGCCAAAGTCGGAAGCGATCATGGCCCAGATCTCATTGCCGCTTTCGCTCAGCTCTCCGCCGAAGTGGTACAGGCTGCCGAAGGTCATGACCACCTGCTCCTTGGCAACCAGGCCGGTGACCGTGGCAACGGTGGACTTCCAGGCCATGTCCCCCATCCAGCCAAGGGGATAGAAAATCCAGGCCACTGCCCTGCCCAGCTGGGCCAGCAAGGAGAGATTGTTGTCCTCCACCATCCGGAATACTCCGTTTACCACCCCGTAGCTCTTCAGGAACCACAGCACCATGGAGCTGAGCAGGACGATGGTGGCAGCACGCTTGACGAAATCCCAGCCTCGATTGCCGGTGGAGCGGAGGACGTTCCGGGCAGAGGGCAGATGATAGGCGGGCAGCTCCATGACAAAGGGAGCGGGCTTTCCCGCCAGGGACTTGAATTTCTTGAGGATCACCCCGGAAACCACCACAGCGGCCACGCCGATGAAAAAGGCGGACACGGCGACCAGTGGGGAATTTCCAAACACAGCCCCGGCGAACAGGCCAATGATGGGCATTTTCGCCCCGCAGGGAATGAAGCCTGTGGTCATCACCGTGATCTTCCGATCCCGATCCTGCTCGATGGTGCGGGAGGCCAGGATCCCGGGAACCCCACAGCCGGTGGCCACCAGCATGGGGATGATGGACTTGCCGCTGAGGCCGAATTTCCGGAGGATCCGATCCATAATGAAGGCCACCCGGGACATATAGCCCACATCCTCCAGGATAGACAGCAGGAAGGACAGCACCAGGATCTGAGGCACAAAGCCCAGTACAGCGCCAACCCCAGCCAGAATCCCGTCCATCACCAGGCTGTACAGCCATCCGCTGACACCCAGAGCGGTGAGCAGCCGGTCAAAGAGGCCGGGGATCCACTGGCCGAACAGCACATCGTTTGCCCAGTCCGTACCTATGGTGCCGATGGAGAATGGGAAGCTGCCCATGGCGATGGCGTACATCAGAAACATAACGCAGGCGAAAATAGGCAGGGCCAGAATGCGATTGGTGACGATCCGGTCGATCCGGTCGGACAGGGTCAGGGCGTGCTTTTGGGCCTTCCGCTGCACTGCCCTGCTCACCACTTTGCCGATGTAGGTATAGCGCTGGTCGGCGATGATGCTTTCCGCGTCGTCGTCCATCTCCCGCTCACAATCAACTATATGCTTTTCGATGTGCTGTAACAGTTCCGGGCTGAGCTTTGCCTCCTGCTGAACCCGTTCGTCCCGCTCAAAGAGCTTGATGGCGTACCACCTTAAGTAGTTGTCCGGCACCTGGCCCTCGATGGATTCTTCAATGTGGGCCAGGGCATGCTCCACGCTGCCGTTAAACACATGGGGCATATCCCCGTGGGT
>CAYMWT010000070.1:3846-9896 GCA_964394055.1 uncultured Oscillospiraceae bacterium | reverse complement strand
ACCTGCGTTGGATTTTCCAACATAGGTTTTTCCAATGTAGGCTTTTCCGGTTTTGGTTTAGGTTGTTCCAGTATAATATACTCAACAGATCCCAACTGACCATTTGGCAGTCGGACACGCTGGCGAACAAGGTAGCCTTGTGCTTCCAACTCCTGTACACCTACTCGGATGCTGTCAATGCCGTCCTTACAGATTTTGGATAAGCCTCTCAGGGTATAGTCCCAGTCCTCAGGCAGGGACAGCATAAGTGACAGCAGCCCCTTGGCTTTTAGGGACAGTTCATTGTTCCGCAGATGATGGTTCGACATGACGGTGTAATCCTTGGTCTTTTCGATGCGGAAAACTGCCATTGGAATGACCTCCTTCCATGCAAAATGAAGTGTTGATTTTCGTGGAATCGCTGGCTTAGAATCCCCGAATCTTTCACCATGAGAAAAGATATGAGCGGCATCTGATTCGCCGCTCACAGGGGAAAGAAAAGCCAAAATCCCACCCGTTTTGATACAAAAAATGAGCGACCGCAAATTGCAATCGCTCATTCAGAGTGATATTGTGAAGTGAAAAGAGGGAAATCTGTTGCTCTGAAATCCGAAAAACCGTTGGTATGACAGCGTTTTTTGAAAAGTCCTATAAGAACACTCGCACCAAACCAAAATAATCCGAACCAAATCTTCCCTGTGGGAGATGGGTTCGGATTATTTGTTTATTTTGAGAGATTTGAAAACACTCATTTCCGGAATGGCGTTCTCAAAAGGCAGGGATCAAAACCGAGAGGACCATGGGGATGTCCGGGAATATCTGAAAGATGTGACGGGATATCAAATCTTTGATAACTGATACCGTATCCCAGCGGGATATTGCAGCAGCCTAAATGCTGTTTTCCCCTCCTCCTAAAACCACAGCATATTTATAATTCATTGATGGTTGCGGTAATTGCCATGTTGCGAATGCGCTTTGCCGGGGCATATACTGCGATTGCTGCGGCAACAAGGTCAAAGGCAATAATAATGACCAGCAATGAAACAGGCAAATGCCACATAACCCCAAAATAGCGCGTCAGCAACATACGATGCAGCCATCGGCTTAGGGCCAATCCAACTCCGCATCCCACGATAAGGCCGGAAATTGCATAGGTAAAGGCTTCCGCTCCAATCATTTGTGTAAGCTGCTTCCCATCCATTCCGACTGCCCGCATAGCGCCATATTGTTTGATGTGGGCGCTGACACTCATGGAAATGCTGTTGACGATGTTAAACAGCGTGATAACCGCAAGAACGGTCACAAAGCTATACAGAACGAGGCAGGCCGCCAGATAGGTTTTCCCATCACTCCGGTTGGTTTCCCGTATATCCGCAAATATGACATCCCGATCTGCCATGCTGCTAATTTGCCGCACTGTCTCCTCATCGGCATTTTTGCCAAGCTGTACCCCGATCAAACTGAAATTTTTCTCACCGGTCAGCCACTCGAAGGTTTCCCTGGAACAAATAACGCTATATTCGTCCGGCCAGATTCCGCTGGACACAGCACAGGTAATTTTGACCGTTTTGCCCTCTATTTGAATCGTGTCTCCAACCTTTAGCGGATTGTCCCTGCTTCCGACTGTCATGGCGTTTCCCGTGTTTCCATAAACTGTTGACACGTCCCCCGCAGTGACAATATCCTGTGCACAATCCAGCAGGAAATCGCTATACGATGCCAAATTTACATGGTCAATGATTTCACCGGAGGAAGCTGCGGGAACCTCTTTTTTGTAAGCCGTGCCATAGGTATGCGCCACCCCTGAAATGCCTTCGATTTTTTGAAGCACCTCCGGCTCCAGCAGAAGGGCGTTTGCATAACCATTGAGGGTAATATCCGGCTGCCATGGCCTTAAAGAGGGCAGCAGCTCCCGCGCGAAGTTTAGCCCGACTGAAAAGCAGAGGAAAAGGATAATGCTGAGGGAAAAGCTGGCAGTCATCAGAAGCCAATTCTTTTTTGACGCCATCGCATGATGGAAGCCCAACGCCCATTCCGGTTTTCCAAGTCCGATCTTTACCCCGTGTTTCACAACGGATGCAGTATCCCCATTACCCGAAATCGCTGCCATGGGAGAAACCCTGGCGGCGTGTTTTGCCGGGGACTGTGCCGCCAGCAAAACGGTTGCGGTTCCCACCAATGCACCGCTGAACAGGCCTATGAGGCTCAAATGCAGTACAGGTGTCTGCGCAAATTCACCGCCAATCCCATAGCGCAGCAGCGCGCAAATGCCCCAGCTGATCCCAGTGCCCAAAATCATACCCATGGGAACCGCTGTTTTACACCAGTTTAATGCTTCCATCCTCACAAATCGGATGATTTGACTGCGGCTTGCACCAATGCAGCGCATCATTCCGAAGAATTTCGTTCTCTGTGCAACGTTGTTGTTCATGTTGCCGGAAATCATCAAAATGCCCGCCAGCAAAACCAGTACAAATAAAATTGCAGCGGTTCCATAGACGTTTTTCATGGATGCGTTGCTGCTTTGCCCCGCGATTCCCATGACCGCCGTATTTTCTGAGATGCTGTCTGCGGGCACCTCACATGCCTGCTCAATTTCCCGGGTGGCAGAAGAAGCCCTTGCTGCGCTTTCAAACTGAACATAGCAACGTGGGGCCACGGAAAGCCCATTTTCCTCCATCAAGGCAGAAAACGCGGTGTGTGTCATATAGACAGCAACCAGATAGGTCTGGCCCTGATAATATTCTTTATCATCGGAACCGAATCCGGATACCGTAAAGTAAGCCGTACCAGCAGGTGTATCTAAGGTTACTGTATCTCCGATTTGCACATCCAGGGCCAGTCTTGCGTTGGAACTCAGCAGAACCTCATGATCATTTTGCGGAAAGGAACCTTCCTCAATCGCATTGGCAAGCTGCGTCATATAGATGCTGTCTGTACCGTACAATGTGGCTTTTCGTTCTCCGATATAATACGGCTGATCCGCATCTTCGTTGTATTCCTCTTTCCAGCCAAGGGCAAGTACATCGGGCCGCTGACGGATTTGCTCGCCGACTTCAACCGAAATATCTTCCAGCTGAATGTGCCAGTTTCCATGCTTGCTTTGCATATACATCGCTTCTGCTTGAATCGAACTGTCCGCCACACTGAAAATCGCTGTCACAAGCAATACCGAAATCACAATGCAAAAAATTGTCATCCGATTCTGCCGTTTCCGCACCTTTGCCGAAATGGGTATGAGACTGAGGTAGCTTTTCATGCCCGGCACCTCCCCAGATCGGTCAGGACACCATCCGATACCTGCAAAACCCTGTCTGCGGTCTGGGCAATACTGCGACTGTGGGTAATCATGATGATCGTCTGCTCATATTGCTTCGACGCCTCTTTCAGCAGAGAAATGACTTCGCTGCTGTTTTGGGTGTCCAGATTTCCGGTGGGCTCGTCAGCTAAAATCAGAGCAGGCCGGGTAATGAGGGCACGACCAATGGCCACTCTCTGCTGCTGACCGCCGGAAAGCTGGCTGGGCAGATGGTTCCGGCGCTCTTTCAGGTTCAGCACTGTGAGCAGTTCTTCCAGATATTTCTTATCCGGCTTCTGGTAATCCAACAGCATCGGGAAGATGATATTCTGCTCCACCGTCAGCTCCGGGATCAGGTTGAATGCCTGAAAGATAAAGCCGATATTCCGCCGCCTGAAAATGGTAAGCGCCTTTTCCCTCATGGCAAAGGTGTCCTTGCCGTCAATCAGCACCTTGCCGGAGGTGGGCGTGTCCAGGGCGCCCAGCATATTGAGCAGGGTACTTTTTCCGGAACCGGATTCCCCAACGACCGCCACGAACTCACCCTTGGGAACGGAGAAGCTGACATTTTTTAGGGCTTGTACCGCCGTTTCTCCGCTGCCATAGGTCTTTGAAATTGATTTGACTTCTAATAAATCCATAATGGACACCTCTTTTTTTGAATCTATTGGAAGAATATCACCTTAACCTTACTGCAATATGACTCTGAGACTACAATTTTGTAGGAATTAGAAAATTGATTGTAAACACCGTTCCCTTGCCCAGCTCGCTATCGACCTCAATGCTGCCGTTGTGTGCTTCGATAATGTCTTTTGCCAGAGGCAGGCCAAGGCCGATTCCCTGGGTGTCCTGAGAAAACCGGCTTCGGTAAAACCGTTTGAAAATATGGGGCAAATCCTCCTGGTGGATTCCGCATCCATTATCTTTTATGGTGATTTGAACAATGGAGGCAAATTGTTTCCAGGTAATCTCGATCGTGTCTCCCGCTTTTGTGTGATCCAATGCGTTTTTTACGAGGTTATCCAGAGCCTCCATAAGCCAGTCCCGGTCACAGAAAAGGGATACTTCGTCAGGGCCGGACAGGAGGATGGTTTTCTGTTCCTGTCTTGCCCGGTACGCAAAATGCAGCTCCACATCCTGAATCAGGTCAGCCACATTTTCCATCTGCTTTTCAAAGGAAACCGTACCGGCGTTCAGCTTCGTGATTTTCAGAAGATTCTGCACCAGCGTTTCCATCCGGTCAAGCTCCTGCTCGGACAGTCCTGCCAGCTCCTGGATGGGGGAAAGCTCCTCTGCCTCCCCCTGAATCAGCCCATTGTAAATATTCAGAGCTGCCAGGGGCGTTTTCAGCTGGTGAGAAATATCGGATATGGTATCCTTCAAGAATCGCTTTTCCCGCAGTTCGTTGTCGGCATGGGCATTGAGCACCGCCGCCAATGTGTTGACCGAATGAAACAGACGGTATAGCTCTCCTTCCTCGTTGCAATCAATCCGGGCGTTGGTATCCCCGTCCAGATAAGCGTTGATTTGATTGACGGCTGCCTCCAGGATGTGGTGCTCCTTGCGAAAATACAAAAGACAGAGCGTCAAAAGGCATGCCGTTAAAAGCAGTGTAAGAAGCAGCAGCGGCATGGAGATTTTTCCATATTGAGCCCAGATGATTCCTTGGGACAATGCGGTAAACCCAATACAGAATCCTGCAACGGCAAAGAAAAACCCTTTGATTGTCTGATTCGCAAAAATATTCATAGCGCACCTCAGCAAATCACATTCCATTTGTAGCCCATACGCCGGACGGTCAGGAGCGTTTGGGGCTCACTTGGGTTATCTTCAATTTTGATCCGAAGCCTGCGGATATAAACCGTCAGCGTATTATTATCCACAAAGTTTCCTTCACAGTCCCATAGCTTTTCCAAAATCTGGTCCTTGGAAAGCACAACATTGGGGTTGCGCATAAACAGACACAGCAGCTTATATTCCCCGCTGGTCAGGTCTAGCAGCGTCCCGTTTTTGTATACCTGCCCCTGTAGCAAAAGTACCCGGATGCCATTGGACGCAAGCTCGGTATCGGCGGCGCCAAAATCTCTTGCCCGGCGAAGCAAGGCGTTCATTCTGGAAGTCAGCACCCCTAACTTGAATGGCTTTGTGATATAGTCGTCTCCGCCAATATCCAGACCCATGATAATGCTTGTTTCCTCGTCGGAGGCCGTCAGGAAAATGATGGGCACTTTAGAGGTCACCCGAACCTTTTTGCAGAACGTGAAACCGGAACCATCCGGCAGCGACACGTCCAGCACCAGCAGATCATATTTTCCGTCCGCCCAGAGGGCATCTGCCTCAGAAAGCGTTCTGGCAATATCTGTCTCGTATCCCTGCTTTTTGAAGGCAAAGGAAAGACCACTTATCAAACTCAAATCATCTTCCAGCAGCAGAATCCTGTTCATGTGTTTTCCTTTCTCAGCCTGTGGGCTGATTGTGATTGGCATTATGCGGTTCCATTATATTTCGGCAGGGAAGGAAAAACAAGACCGAGTATTCTTAAAAAGGATAAGGATTGTAAAGAAGCTATAAGCCGTTATACCAAATTTGGTATAATAGGGGCAAGTACAAAATGGGCGCAGAGAATTTTCCTCTGCACCCATTTTCTGGTCAAGTGGATATAAAAATGGAAAAATCCCAATATTCCGCGGTAATGGACGCGAAAAATGGGTTGGTCGCGGCGCCTGCATGATCACCTGTCCCGAACACGCGATTGTTATAAGGCCGTCCGGAA
>CAYMWT010000070.1:0-3746 GCA_964394055.1 uncultured Oscillospiraceae bacterium | reverse complement strand
GGCGCCTGCATGATCACCTGTCCCGAACACGCGATTGTTATAAGGCCGTCCGGAATCCCTTTTCAGGACGTTGACACCCGGGTGTTTTTGATGTATGATTGCCTAAAAAGATTGGCTTGCGGAAAGGAGGCGCCCCTGTGAAAGCCTGGCAGCACTTGAAAACCATTACAAAGCACCGCTGGCTGGTTCGGGCGGGATGCTTTCGTGTGGGCCTTTACCGGCAGGGCATGACCCATGACCTGTCCAAATATTCCCCCACAGAATTCTGGATCGGCGCCAAATATTACCAGGGCACCCGCAGCCCCAACGCCGCGGAACGGGAGGATAAGGGCTACAGCGAGGCCTGGATGCACCATAAGGGCCGCAACCGGCATCACTATGAATACTGGACGGATATGAACCCCGCCACAAAAACCTATGAGCCCATTCCCATGCCACGAAAATACCTGGTGGAAATGGTCATGGATCGGCGGGCCGCCTGTATGACCTATCAGGGGAAAAACTATCGGAACGATTCTCCCCTGAATTACTTTGAAAAAAGCCGGGAACGGGATCTGATGCACCCTCAGACCATGAAGCAGCTGCAATACATTCTGAACATGCTGGCCCAGCAGGGTGAGGCGGAAACCTTCCGCTACCTAAAGGAATCGGTTTTGCCTGGAAAGCCCTTTCCCTGGGAGGAACCATAAAAAACCTCTGAATCCATCCATTACAGTGGATTCAGAGGTTCTTTTTATGGATCGGAGGGTATGTCGCAGGGGAATTTTATTCCCGCGGCAATCCGAACCTGGGTCATAAGCTTACTGACCGACAGGCTGTGATCCAAGGCAGCATAGCAGGAAGCCAGATCTCCCGCCTTCATTTGTCCGGCAAAGGCCCGGAACTCCATTTCCATGCGGTGACTGGTGGGCGTGTGGAATACCTCCCTGGTTCCGTCTTTGAGACAGAGGGTCACCTGGCCGCATTCGTTGGCAGGGGTGTTCTGCTCCAGATAGCCCCTTGTCCCCTGTATCCGGTACTGGCTGGGTGCGGAGCTGCTCTTACTCGCTATGCTCACCGCCTGGAAGCCGGGATATGCCATCAGCAAAACACCGCTGGTATCAATGCCCCGTTCCAGGGTTGGCAGATATTCCGCCCGGTCAGGGGCACCGAACAGGCCCAGAAGCCAATGGATATTGTATAGGTTCAGATCCATAAACGCGCCGCCGGCTCTGGCCGGATCAAAAACAGGAGGCGTTTCTCCCCGAAGGAAGCCGTCGTACCGGCTGCTGTACTGGCTGAAATTGCAGGATACCAGCTTTACGGTACCGATCCGGTTCAGCTGCTCCCTGAGGGCAGCATAGTCCGGCTGATAGAGGGTGGTGATGGCCTCGTAGAGGAACCGCCCCTTCTCTTTTGCCAGAGCCGCCAGCCGCTCCGCCTCCCGGAAGCTGCCGGTTATGGGCTTTTCCAGGATCACGTTCCAGCCGGCCATCAGGGCCTGACGGCCCATATGAAAATGGAGATGGTTGGGAACCCCCAGATAAACCGCGTCGGCCTCTACCTGGGAAAGCATCCTTTCGTAATCCGTATAGACAGCAGGACAGCGGTATTGCTCTGCCAGGGTCTTCGCCGCTTCCCCGCTTCTTTTGCTTGCGCAGATGGCCACAGGCTCCCAGCCAAAGTCACGAATGTGGGGAAGCAGGGTCTGAACAATCAGGCCCGTGCCAACAATTGCCAGCCTCATTTTAATTTTCCGCCGTCCCGGAAGGCGCTGCCCACGACCTGACCCAGCTTCCGGTAGGTGTTATGCACCGGCTCAAAGGAGATGGGCTGGAGCTTATCCGGGTCGATTTTCCCATTCTCGTCCAGGATTGCTTCATCGGCGCTGATGTTCACGATCTGGCCGACGACGTTCCCATCCTCGGTTTCATGGAGGAACTTGCACTCCAGGGTCATGGGGAACTCGTCAATAACGGGAGCGTCCACAAATTCACTCTTTCTGGTGTGCAGACCAGCCTTTGCCAGCTTGTCCGGCACCTGATTGGCGGACACCATGCCCACGAAGTCAGCCTCCGCCACATGGGCGGCATCAGCAAAGCTAAGGGTAAAGGCGCCCTTTTTCAGGATGTTTTGCGTGGTCTTGTGTCCGGCGCTGAGGCAGAGAACCACCTTATCGGAATCGTACAGGCCGCCCCAGGCAGCGTTCATGGCATCGGGATTTCCGTTTTCGTCATAGGTGCCGATGATCAGCACGGGCAGAGGATAAAACCAGGGCTTTGCTCCAAAATTCTTACGCATACATATCTTCCTTGTATTATAGGGTAGTAGTTTCAAGGAAGCTCTGAATAAATCGTCTTCGGCTGAACAGCGGATCTTTTGCCCCATCTGCGCAGTTCTCAAAATGTCCACTGCTCAGCCGCAGACGATTTATTCAGTGTTTCCCTGGCAATTCTTACAGAAGTCAGATGTAAATGATGATCAGGCCGGTCAGCATACCAATGATGGTAGCCGCGGCAGGAACCTTGGAACGCCACATGAGAATGGATTCCGGCAGCAGCTCGCCAAATACCACATACAGCATAGCGCCGGAGGCAAAGCTGAGAGACAGGGCCAGGGCAAAGGGGCCCATGGTTCCCAGGCTGTAGCCCAAAAGCGCCCCCAGCACGGTGGGGAAGCCGGTCAGTGCCGTGGTCACAACGGAACGGAGCTTGGGCATTCCTCCGGAGATCAGCGGCACAGCCACTGCCATGCCCTCCGGGATGTTGTGGACGCCGATGATGATGGCCATGGTCAGTCCCCCACGGTTCAGGGTCTGCCCTGCTGACCGGGCAAAGGACGCGCCGATCACCATGCCCTCGGGTACGTTATGCAGCGCAATAGCCGCAGCCATCACCAAACCTGCCAGAAACAGTCCGCTGCGGGGCTGACGGCCCTCCCGGTGCTCCTGCAAATGGTTGGCGTGGGTCAGCTCCTCCAGGGAGTCGGCCGTGCGGGGATGGTTTTCGTCAATATGGGCAACCTCATGGTCGGTATGATCGTCGATCCAGGAGTTGAGCAAGGCGATGACAACATAGCCCAGAAGAACGCCCAGTACCACCAGCCACACATTGGTGCTTTCCTGATCCGAATGCAGCGCTTCCGTCAGCAGGTCAAAGCACACCACTGAGGTCATAACCCCTGCCGCGAAAGAAAGCAGCAGACTGACGGTTTTGCTGGAATCCTTGCGAAACAGGCAGGAAATCAGGCCGCCCATTCCTGTTCCGCCCATACCAGCCAAAGCCGTTATCCAGATGATATTCCATATCATGCTTTTCCAAGATCCTTCCCTGTAATTTTTCTTTGCATATTCTATCACGCATGGGGGAATCTGTCAATTTCCGCAGGCTGCCAATCATCGCTTTTTTTATGATCCGGGGTGGGCCCCTTGAAACAGATCCGATCGTAAAAGGCAGCGAGGATCTCCTGCTTCTTCTGCTCATACAAGGAACGTTTTCTGGACAAAATTAAGACCTCATGCTTTCCTGAAAATTGGAGGTTCAGGCATGAGGTCTAAGTTCTGAATGAGGTGTTGGGATGAGGGATTCGATTGCCGATTTGCCCTGTGGGCAAATCGTATGGTTGCCACCAGTTTTTGAACTGGTGGCTGCCACAGTCCACCGGACTGTGGCATTTAGATGGGTGCGAATCCCTCATCTATTCTTTGCCAATAAAAAAAGAACGCCGTTCAGGCGTTCTTTTTTATTGGCAGAGGATGAGGGATTCGA
>CAYMWT010000069.1:2600-9959 GCA_964394055.1 uncultured Oscillospiraceae bacterium | reverse complement strand
GGCGCATCGGTGCCGGATACGGAAAACGTGATTCAGATAAGCAGACTCTTCCATGTATCCACAGATTCTCTGTTACTGGATGAATGGGAATATGACGAGCATGTTTCGCCTGCTTCCCATAAGGAAGATACACCGCCCAAAAAGGAACGCCGTTTTTTCTGCATGGTTGCGGGAAGTATCCTGTCCTCCGTCAGCGCCATAGGGCTTTTGACATTGGGAATCTTGAGTTCCGTTTTCCGTTGCGTGATATATGGATCGCCGGCGGAACCCCTGAAGACAGGATTTACGGCATTTTTAGAAGTCTATCATTTGCGCTGGCTGTGTACTTTGTGCGCCATTGGCATTTTGATGGGGCTTTTGATTGCTATTCTTCCAGGACTTCCCTCATCAGAGAACAGAACGCCATAGAAATGGAAAGGGGCAGGATCATTTTGATCCTGCCCTATATTTTTGGTTGTCGGAAATCAGCCCTGTTCCTTTGCCGCCTTCAGCGCCTTGGCCAGCTGGTCAGGGCAGGAGGTGGACTTCATACCGCATCTGGTGCCTTCCAGCTTTGCAATGACCTCATCCACGTCCATGCCTTCCACCAGCTTGCCGATGCCCTTCAGGTTTCCGTTGCAGCCGCCGAGGAAGCTGACGTTCTTAACCTTGTTGTCCTCCAGATCAAAGTAGATCATCTGGGAGCAGGTGCCCTTTGTCTTGTATTCGTACATAGTCTTTGTTTTCCTTTCTGTTTATGATTATTGAATTAAATCCACAATTTCAGCCCCTACCAGTTGGGCCAGGGGTTCCGGGGGAAGAATCATCTGATGGCCCCGGGCACCGGCGGAAACGGCGATTTCCTCCCAGAGAATGCAGGTTTCGTCCAGAAAGGTGGGGTATTTCTTTTTCATCCCCACAGGACTGCACCCGCCCCGGATGTAGCCGGTAAGCCCCAGCAGCTCCTTGACAGCGACCAGCTCCATATTTTTGTCCCCGGCGGCTTTGGCTGCCTTTTTTAAATCCAGCTCACAGCATACGGGAATGCAGAACACGTTGATGCCCGTCTTCTCACCCCGGGCAACCAGGGTCTTGAAGACCTGCTCCGGGGGCATACCGATGGCCTGGGCGGCATGGGTTCCACTTAGGTCCTTTTCGTCGTATTCGTAAAAGCATTCCCGGCAGGGGATTCCGGCCTGTTCTACCAGTCGGACTGCGTTTGTTTTTGCTGACATATTCATCACCGTGAGCTATTATACGATAGTTTGGCCAGTGTTTCAAGAGTGAATTGGGGGAAAAATTATGGTTATCCTAAGGAAAACACAAAACAGGAGGCAGACCTATGAGCGAAAACGCGGATATGAAAAAACAGGAGCAGGAGCAGATCATCGAGCTTGGTTCCGACATCACCAAAAGCAGCAAGGGTAACATCTACACCCTGACCATCATCGGCCAGGTGGAAGGGCACCAGGTGGCTCCGGAAACGGTGAAGACGACCAAGTATGAGCATGTTCTTCCATTGCTGGCAGGCATTGAAGAGAGCGACGATATCGATGGACTTCTGCTGCTTCTGAACACCGTAGGCGGCGACATTGAGGCCGGCTTGGCCATTGCGGAGATGATTGCGGGAATGAAAAAACCCACAGTGTCCCTGGTTTTGGGAGGCGGCCACTCCATCGGGATTCCGCTGGCGGTGTGCACCAAGAAATCCTTCATTACCCCTACAGCCAGCATGACGGTTCATCCTGTGAGAATGACAGGTCTAGTGGTGGGAGCACCCCAAACCTTCCGATATTTCCATCGGATTCAGGAGCAGATTGCGGATTTTGTCACCGCAAATTCCCGGATCTCCCGGGAGGATTTTGAACGCTATATGATGGCTACAGGGGAGATGGCTACCGATGTGGGTACCATTCTCTACGGCAAGGAGGCGGTGGCCTCCGGCCTGATCGATAAGCTTGGGGGGTTGAGCGACGCTCTTGCCGCCCTTCACAAAATGATCGATCGGCAGAAAAAGAACTGATCCGCTGCCTCCCTGGCCATTCCGCCCTTCCCGAAAAAAAGACTGGAAATCTACAAAGAAATATGATATTATAAGATGTAAAGCTTTGTAAAGGAGGGGCAGACTTGGATTTAAATTGGATACAGAGCATTGTATATGGATTCCTGTCAGGACTTACGGATATCCTGCCTGTCTCCGCTTCCGCCCATAAGATCTTACTGCTGAAGTTTTTCGGCATCAAAAGCAACATGGAGATCATGGATCTGATGATCCATCTGGGAATTCTGGGAGGACTGTATTTCTGCAATCAAAGCCAGTTCGTCCGTTTTTCCCGTGCCAAAGCCCTGGCACGGGTCCCAAAACGGCGCAGGAAGCGTCCCCTGGATACCCGTACATTAATGGATATCAGTATGCTCAGAACCATGCTCATTCCGGTGGTGATCGGCCTGCTGCTGTATCGGTATGCCGCTGCCCTGGAGGCGCGGCTGCCATTGGTAGCGCTGTTCCTGCTGATTAACGGCCTGATTATTTATCTTCCCCAGTTTTTTCCCACCAGCAATCGGGATGCCCGCACGCTGACACCCATAGAAGGTCTGCTCATGGGCCTGGGCGGCGGGATTTCTGTGCTGCCTGGTATTTCCTCCATCGGTGCCTCTACGGCCATTGGCTCGGTGTGCGGCGTGGAAAGAACCTATTGCCTGAATATGGCGCTGCTGATGCACATGGGAATTACTGTGGGGATGATGATTTATGATGTGATCGGCATTGCCTCTGTGGGCATTGGCACCCTGACGCTGGCGGTGCTTCTGCGATGTGTGCTGACGGGCCTGATTGCCTGTGGAAGTGTCATATTGGCGGTTCGGCTGATGCGGTATCTGGCAGCCAATCACAGCTACAGCCTGTTTGCGCTGTACAGCCTGGGACTTGGCATGTTTACCTTTATTTTAAACCTGATTGTGTAAGGAGGGGAGATACAATGGCGGAGAAGAAACAAGCCACCAAAGCGGAGAGAATGGTCAAGGACACTAAGAAAAAGGTCTCCTCTTCCGGTACTTCCTCAAAACCGAAAAAGAAGCCGGCACCGGCGAAAAAGAATCCCAAGGTCAAAACGGAGTATGAAAACCCCATTCCGTCCAGCTTTATCATTGCCTTTCTGAGCATTGTCCTGTTTCTGCTGTTTGTCATCATTGCTGTCAATCCCGACGGTGTACTGTTGCGGTTCATTCAGTCCATTATCCTGGGCTTGGTGGGACAGGCGGGCTTTTATTTTGCGATTCCCTGCTTCCTCTACTTATTTGTGATCCACACCTTTGGCAGAAAAACCTCCATTACCATGCGAAGCGTTTGCGTGGTAATTTTTGCGTTTCTGTGTGGGGTGCTGTTCCATCTGATGGTGGAAAGGGGAGAGGTGACAAGAGGCTTTGAAGCCTTTGGTGAGCTGTATTCCGGCGGCGTAAACGGTACCACAGGGGGTATTCTCTGCGGCGGCGCGGCAATTTTGCTGCGTTGGGTTTGTGGAAAAACCCTGGCTTATGTGATTTGCGGGCTGGGGGCCGTTCTGACGCTGCTGGGCGCTATGCAGATCACTGTCCCCAGCATTATCCGTGCCATCATCAACCGTCCCAGAGACGATTGGGAAGAGGAGGATGAGGACGAAGACTATATTGAACCGGCGGCCATTGTAGTCAATCATCTGGCAAACAGGCAGATAGAGCACAAGCGCCAGCGCAGGGAACAGGCGGAATTGGCCCGTCAGCAGGCAGCGATTTCAGCGGGAAATTACCCGGAGAAGTCTGAAACCCGTCCCACCCCCAAGGCGGGAACGAAGAGTGTGCCCCATCCTGAGGAGGTACCTGTCCGGCCAGAGAACCCAAAGCCGGATACGGTGAAGCATGTGCCTGGGAAGGGTGCGGCCTTTATGAGCCGGATCGACGCGGAAATTGGCGCGCCCCTGCCGGGAACGGCGGAGTATGTTCATGAGGACATTCCACCGGTATTTGAGGAACCGGTTTCAAAGCCTGTAACGCGGGATCCGGAACCCATGGAGCCGGAGATTCCCTCCCGTATGCCGGAACTGGACATGAAGAAGCCCACGTCGCCAGCCCCGAAGCTGGAGCAGTCCGCAAAGAAGACAGGGGAAAAGGCGCCTGTTGAGCAGGGCACAGGGAAGGTGACGGCCAAGGATACGGCGGCATCTGCCCAGCAGGTGGCCGCGGAAATTGCCCAGACCCAGACGACACCCCAAACGGAATACAGCTTCCCCTCCATTGATTTGCTGAACAAGCCTGTCCGGGGAGGGTGCGACGGCACAGAGGAAATGCGGGAGAATTCCCGGCGTCTCAACGAGACCCTGGCCAGCTTTAATATTGACGCCCATATCATCAATGTGACCCGTGGCCCCAGCGTGACCCGGTACGAGGTGGAGCTGGATAAGGGTGTCCGGCTGAATAAGCTCACCGGCTGTGCCGACGACATTGCTCTGAGCCTGGGCGCTTCCGGCGTGCGAATTGCGGCTGTACCCGGGAAAATCTCCGTAGTTGGCATTGAGGTGCCCAATCGTACGGTCACCAATGTATCCCTTCGGGAGGTCATTGACTCAAACGAGTTTACCAAGGCAAAGTCCAAAACCTCCATCGCTCTGGGTAAGAGCATCGACGGAAACTGCGTGGTGGGCAATATCGCAAAAATGCCCCATCTGCTCATTGCAGGTACCACCGGTTCCGGTAAATCCGTTTGTATGAACTCCATCATCATCAGTCTGCTGTACAAATCCGGGCCTGAGGATGTGAAGCTCATTATGGTTGACCCCAAAATGGTGGAGCTTGGCATTTACAACGGCATTCCCCAGCTGCTGATCCCGGTGGTGACAGATCCCAAAAAGGCAGCAGGCTCTCTGCAATGGGCGGTTACGGAAATGCTTCGCCGGTATAAAATGATGTCCGACATGGGTGTCCGGGATCTGGAATCCTACAACAGCATTGTTGTGTCAGAGGAGGACGGTCAGAAGCTGCCTACTGTGGTGATTATCATTGACGAGCTGGCAGATCTGATGATGGTTGCTGCCAAGGAGGTTGAGGATTCTATCTGCCGCATTGCCCAGATGGGCCGTGCCGCCGGAATGCATCTGATTATTGCCACCCAGCGGCCTTCCGCCAATGTGATTACCGGTCTGATGAAGGCTAATATTCCCTCCCGGATCGCATTCTCTGTGGCCTCCGCCATGGAATCCCGGATCATCTTGGATACCATGGGCGCGGAAAAGCTGGTGGGCAAGGGCGATATGCTCTACGCTCCCATTGGTAGCGGCAAGCCTCTTCGTGTCCAGGGCTGCTTCGTCAGTGACGGCGAGGTGGAGCGAGTGGCAGAATATGTGAAAGAGCACTATAACGCCGATTATGACCAACAGGTTCTCAATGAGATCGAAAAGAAGGCTCAGCAAACCGGCAAAAAGGCAGGTTCCCCCAGTGTATCCGACCCGGATCCCAGTGACGAGGAGCTGGAAGGGGACGAAATGCTCCCTGCCGCCGTGGATGTGATCCTGGAAACCGGACAGGCTTCCGTCTCTATGCTCCAGAGAAGGCTGAAGCTGGGCTATGCCCGGGCGGCCCGGATCGTGGATGAAATGGAGGAAAAGGGGATTGTAGGCCCGTTCCAGGGCTCCAAGCCCAGAGCAATCCTGATCACCAAGGAGCAATGGCAGGCCCGGAAGGGCGGCACCCAGGAGCAGATGGATTTTGAGGATCTGGCGGAATATGATGGGGTTCCGGAGGAACTGGAATAAATGCTGTGAAGGCGCACTCACGAAGCTTGTGAGTGCGCCTTTTGTCTGTATTGTTGACTATTGCAAATTGTGAAAGCATGTGATATACTTTTATTATCTATTTTTCACAAGGAGGCGTCAAAAATGCAGGACATTGGAATGCAATTTCATATTCACTGTAAAGAAGGGGATGTGGGAAGGTATGTGTTTCTTCCTGGTGATCCCGGTCGATGCAAGGCCATTGCTGGCTATTTTGACAATCCTGTCCACATTGGCATGAACCGGGAATACAACATCTATACCGGCACCATGCTGGGGGAGAAGGTATCTGTCTGCTCTACAGGCATTGGCGGCCCCTCTGCCTCCATCGCAATGGAAGAATTGTCTGCCATTGGTGCTGACACCTTTATTCGGGTAGGTACCTGCGGCGGTATTGATATGGATGTGATACCGGGAGATGTGGTAGTTGCTACAGGAGCAATTCGATATGAACACACCTCCCTGGAATACGCACCCATTGAATTTCCAGCAGTGTCGGACTTCGAGATCACAGCGGCGCTGAAGGCTGCCAGCGAGGATTTGGGTTATCGAACCCATCTGGGTGTGGTGCAGTGCAAGGACTCGTTCTACGGCCAGCACAGCCCTGAGAAGTCTCCGGTATCCTATGAGCTGCTTCAGAAGTGGGAGAGCTGGAAGCGTCTGGGGGTCAAGGCCAGCGAAATGGAGTCTGCGGCACTGTTTGTGGTTGCGGCTGCACTGGGTGTCCGCTGCGGCAGCTGCTTCCATGCAGTGTGGAATCAGGAACGAGAGAAGGCAGGGCTAAGCATGCCGTTGGTAGAGGATACCACAGGCGCGGTGAAGGTGGGAATTGAGGCTATGAAGCGCCTGATTGCGGCAGATCTTCGGAAGAAGTGATGTTCTTTGGGCCCATTTCGGCATGAGGGTGGGCCCAAAGTTTTCTTTACAAAAAAATGAAAAAACTGCTTGACAAAAGGGAGAAGTTGTTGTATCATATTCAGGCTGGCAACAGCAAAGCAGGGCAGCATGGAGAAGTCGCGTAGCTGGCCGAGCGCGCACGATTGGAAATCGTGTATACCCCAAAAGGGTATCGAGGGTTCAAATCCCTCCTTCTCCGCCATAGAATTTACCCGGTATTCTTTTAGAATGCCGGGTTTTCTCTTGCTTTCAGTGGGTTTCTGATGGGGAAATATTCTGATTTTGGCGGATCGATTTCTGAGAAATTTGACCTCTTTTGAGGCGAGAAAAGAGCTTGAATTTTGGGTTTGCACGCATGAATGCACGCAAAAAATATGCATGGATTTCGCTCGTAAGAGGGGAGTAAGATAAATTTATCATTTTCAATAATTGTGAGTAATCATCAGCCGCTTATTTCAGAATGTGTTGGATCAGACATTAAAGTGGAATAATATCTCTATTTTCGCTGGGCATAGGCAATACTTTATTGCCAGAATCGAAATCGTTTGATATAATACAATACAGAAAGTATTATGTGGAACATATAGAATGGCATGGGATGAAGGTCAGAAGAGCGGTATTATTCCATTGTTGCATTGCTGGAATAGGCTCAACCCCGAATGATAGAGCAAAAAATATATGC
>CAYMWT010000069.1:0-2590 GCA_964394055.1 uncultured Oscillospiraceae bacterium | reverse complement strand
TTCAGAACGGGGTTTCCCGCCAAGTCAACCGGAAGCTGACGCATTATAATCTTCAGCTCATCATCGTCGCCGGCTTCAAGATGAAGTAGCCAACAATGATGGATAACATTTGGCTGGAGCTGCTCTAGCGGTTTCAGTAAAGGAGAAAATATGAAAAATCCCCCATTTGAAATTACGCCGGAAATTCTTTCGGGCGTTGCGGAAATCGCTGAGCTGGTAGGCAATATCAGCGGCACGGGTCATCTGTCCACCAGCCCTACGCTCCGGCGAAATAACCGTATACGCACCATCCACGGCTCTCTGGCGATTGAACAAAATACCCTAACTATTGAGCAGATCACGGCGGTTTTGGATGGAAAGCGAATTATTGCACCGCTGAAGGACATTGCCGAAGTCAAAAATGCCTACGAAATCTATGAGCGTATGGATGAGCTTAATCCTTACTGCGTGGACGCTCTGCTTACTGCCCACGGCGTCATGATGCGTGGACTGGTAGAGGAAGCGGGAATGTTCCGCAGCTGCCCGGTGGGTGTGGTGGATGGAGAAGGACGAATTCTTCATTTTGGTACCTTGCCCGATTATGTGCCGGGACTGGTTACAGAACTGCTGGAATGGACTCAGGGAAGTGAGCTGCCCATGCTGATAAAAAGCTGTGTGTTCCACTATGAATTTGAATTGATTTATCCCTTTGCGGATGGCAACGGCAGAGTGGGGTGGCTCTGGCACACGCTGCTGCTCTCCAAGTGGAATCCCTTGTTTGCCTGGCTGCCGGTGGAGTCCATCATCCATGACCGCCAGCAGGCATATTACGAGGCAATCAACGCTTCCAATCAAGAGGGGGAATCCACGAAATTTATTGTATTCATGCTGTCAGCCATCAAGTCATCCATCATCGAAGCTTTGAGTATGAGTGATGAAATGATGGATGAAGCCGTCCTTCTAGGAGAAAGGCGCTGGAATCATGTTATGGCAGTATTGAGGAAGAGTAACAGTATCCAGAACGCAGATCTGTGCCAAATGTTTGGTATTTCCTCTGCCACAGCAAATCGGCTTCTTCGTAAATGGACAGAGAGCGGTAAGCTGATTCGCTACCGGGATGGACGCACCTGGGCATATCGGTTGCGTGAGAAAATGTGACGGGGGAACGTTCGTTGGGGTGGCATATATACCTTCTGCATCGCCCAAATCCGAAGTAGTAGTGATGCCTGAGAACCTTTGGCCGTCAGCCATGGAGCCACGCAAAGAAATTGCGGATATCCGCAAAATTTCTTGTGTAGGCGTTGATAGTTTCCGGCTAAGAAGATCGTGTAGACTAGAGACTGCGTGATCCCATTTTGACGTAGGCGCTATGGATTTATAAATGATGTCTGTGTTTTTACAAAACGTCAAAAATGGAGACATTTTTATAAACTGGGTCAAGCGGTGTGTTGTGCCTCTGCTGTGGGCCTCTGGACGTTCCTTGCCCTTTCTTTGGTGATTGTCTAAACCGTGAAAATAGTATAAATCGAAAACTCTTAAGAAGGTAAAACCGCTGTTATTTTACCTGATACGAAGATGAAAATTGCAGCGGCTTTTTCCCAAAAGAGGAAAATTGACGATACCGCAGTCGTGTGATGTAATTATAAATACGTAAATTTGGGATGGACAAGGGGAATAAAACATGGAATATTTGGAACAAAAGGAACACTTTTTTGAGGAAATATTTTATTTGATTTCCCTGCGGCAAGAAGGCGGATACTGGGATTTCAAGAAGCAATGGCATGAAACAAAGACCGACCTTTTGCATGATATTATCTGCATGGCCAACAACCTTCATAATCGCAATGCTTACATTATTATTGGAGTAGATGAAGAACATGATTATGCGGTTGTAGATGTAAAGGACGATCCCAATCGTAAGAATACTCAAAAAATCGTGGATTTCTTGAAAGACAAGAAGTTTGCTGGCGGCGTTCGGCCATTGGTTCATGTTGAACAGCTCCATATTTACTCCGGCGACATTGACGTGATTGTCATCGAAAATAGTCACAATACGCCATTCTATTTGACAGAACGGTTTGAGGGTGTCTGCGCAAATCATATCTACACACGAGTAATGGACACTAATACCCCGAAAGACAAATCGGCAGATATAAATGATACGGAGTACCTATGGAAAAAGCGTTTTTACTTGGATGAAGCTCCTATTGACAAATTTGACCACTATCTGAGAAAAAGTGATAATTGGGAGCAAATACAGCGCTGTGATGGTGGATATTTTTATAAATATGCGCCCGAATACACGCTAGAATGTGAAAAAGATGATCGAACTGGCTATGAGTATTATATGTTCGGGCAAGTGGACAAAACTCCAAGTTGGTGGTTAATTACACTCCGGTATCATCAAACGGCGGTTGGCCAATTTCTCGGCGTATCATTAGATGGAGGGAGAAGCTTTGTCGTGGCACCTGAAAGGGCATTCGACTTGTATGAGATGGGAATTTCGTGTATTGGCTTTTATACGAATGGCTTGAGATTACATCTGCTGGAGTTCTACCATGAAAAAGAGACATTGGAAGGAGTAGTTGCCGCACGCAGCCAGGCAACCCAG